>CAUZQF010000224.1:0-4562 GCA_963581905.1 Dehalococcoidia bacterium | reverse complement strand
ATCTGGACGGCGATGAGTTGGGACCCTTCTCCGTGGGCGGTGAGCCCAATGCCTTGACCTTCGACGGTGAATCAATCTGGGCCGCCAATCGCAACGATAACACCGTGTCGAGGCTCAGCCTAGACGGACAGCTCGAAGGCACCTTTCCCGTCCGCAAGCTACCTATGGCGATAATTTTTGACGGCTCCGACATATGGGCAGCCTCTTATCTGGAAAACGTTGCCACCAGATTGGACGGTGAAGGGCGTGACCTGGGGCTGCTTGAAACAGGGCGATCCACTATCGATATGTACTTCGATGGCGAGTTCGTGTGGGCAGCAAACGCTCACGTGGATACCGTTACGAAGCTCAACCTGACCGGTCAAGTTGAGGGAACGTTCCCCACTGGAGACGTGCCTTTATCTATTGCCAGCGATGGTGAAAATATCTGGGTCGCCAACTGGCGAGACTCCACAATCAGTAAGCTCAGCCCAGATGGAGTAGAGCTTGGGCTGTATAACGCCAGTGTGCTGCCCCAGGACGTCGCGCTGCCCGGCGTAGGTGTGCTCCCCTTCGGCCTGTATTTTGATGGTCAGCATATGTGGGTGGCCAACAGCGCCTCTGGCACTTTATCCAGCATGGACACGGATGGGCGTATTCTGGCGACATATTCGGCAGGTGGGGGTCCTGCGAAACTGACTTCTGACGGCGAATCCCTTTGGGTTACCAATACTGCTGATAACACCGTGTCAAAGATAACCTTTCCTTAATAATAACCCTCAATATCCCCTCGGGTCAGCGGACGTGAGGCTTTTGACTGCTAAGCCAAGAAGGGAACTTTCGGCAGGAGTCGCCAAGCCCTAGCCAGGCTAAACAGATGCCGTGGCAGCATTTTGACATCTGCAACGCCTGATCGGCGTAATCAGGTTTCCCATGTGCCCTTTATTGGAAGTGGCGTTCCTGTGGATGTCGATGGATATCTGCCAAAAATTGGTACTTCGAATATCAATATGTTCCCACCGTGACCGTGACTGTCTGTATAATATTCTTGCTCAGGTTATCCTAGTGCCCCTAAACCAAGCCGTAGCTTTTTGCGACACCTGGTTAAGTTAATTTGAGCTTTAGAATTGTCAGATGAAGGAGGAGGATTCATTATATGTTTGAAAAGCACTGATCCCCTTGGACGGTACGGAACTTGCAGAGGGAATCCTGCCTTACGTGACCCAGCTGATGAAAGGTCTCGAGGGCTTTGTCCTGCTGTTATCCGTGATTGATCCAGACGAAGTGGAATTGCCGGAGCGTCTCCGCCATGTGCCGGCGGCGACTCTGGCCCCGGTGAAAAATCCGCGGAAGATGCCAATTCCCAGCCGCACGAAACAGGTGGGTCTCATGTAACTCAGATTTTTGATCGGATACATGAGGAAGCGAAGGCGCGACTGGACACGTTGGCGCAAGATCTGACAAAGAAGGGCGTTCCTCCGAATCGATGATGCCTCTGTCCCAATTCTGAACGGGCTTTTCTGTATAACTCTATGACTTCCCGCGGCGACATAGTGGGATCTATTTCCATGTAAATTCGGCTCATCCACCCGTGACCCCAAACTTGATCAATGTGAATTCGGCTTCTTGTTAACTCAGGTGTCACGCCGGTCAAGATAAACGCTGTGGCCTGATCTTCCGTCCAGTCGAATGATTTCGCCAGACGTACACTTATTGTGCGCAGTTGACCAAGGACACCATCATGAGCTACCAACACCCGGCTAACCGCTCGCGCAGTTGAAGAAGCTTGATAAGCCAATGACTCTGGGACCACCCCACCGGAGGATTCGTTTCCTGATTGAGCAATTCTGGGTACATTCCCCAGGACGACCAGACCGTGGCACAATACCTGGACCACTATATGAACACCCATGTCAGAATTAATCTTAGGCCCCGGACTGAACAGGGTTACCGCTATTACATGCGGCGTCATATTATCCCGGCCTTGGGCGGTATCCCATTGCAAGCCCTCACCGGCCAGCACATCCAGAGCCTTCACACAGGAATGCTGGACCAGGGCCTGAGCAACCGCACGGTTCTTCATTGCCACCGAGTCTTGAACAGGGCCCTAGTATTGGCTGTGGAGTCGAACGTATTGCCGCGCAACCCTGCTAAATCCGCCAAACCGCCACGGGCAAAGGCCAAGAGCATGGAAACATGGGACCCCGACACTTTCAAGGCGTTCGCTGACATGGCAAATGATAGCCAGTTCCTATCCATGTACAGATTGGCGGTGTTGACCGGAATGAGGCGAAGTTAGCTATGCGGTCTGAAGTGGGACGTGGTTGATCTGGAAACCGGATATCTTCGTGTGACGCGAACACTACAGCGCATCGACGGTCAGGGGCTCGTGGAAGGCGAACCCAAGAACGAACGGTCCCGCCGAACTATATCTCTTAACACACCTGCGCTAGAAGTCCTCAGTGCGATACGGAGTCGCCCAGGCGGAGCAGCGCCTTTCCATCGGAGAGCTGTGGCATGGTACGGGCCATGTATTCACCAACGACGACGGTTCACCTATCAGTGGAGAGCGGGTGAGCAAGGACTTCGCCAAAATAGTAAAACGGAACGGTCTGCCCCACCTGACATTGCATGGCCTTCGTCACACTACCGCATCCATCTTGATTGCACAGGGAATTCAGGCCAGAACGATAGCAGACATCTTGGGACATTCAAGCATCACGATAACCATGGACGTTTACGGCCACCTACTGAAAGGTGTTCAGGAGGATGCTATTAATGTCCTCGGCGAACAACTTTCAGGCACTTTGTGACCACAATGTGACCATTCGAGGAATTAGAGTAATGAAACTGGGCTTAGGTGAAACACCCTAAGCCTCTTGTTTATACGGTGTAGCGGTGGTGCGCCAGAAGGGATTCGAACCCCCGACCCTCGGTTCCGAAGACCGATGCTCTATCCACTGAGCTACTGGCGCACGATTGAGTGAGGCACTGACACGGTTTGCTTCGTATTAGCGCACGAGGAAAGCCCTGCACGCCTAATCCTTAGCTACCGGCCAGCCATCTACATTATAAGGCTAAACCTACCTGCCGGTAATACCATGAATGAATTCTTTGTGGTTCTCTTTTCCTGTCCAATGCAGGTCCTGACCCTCTACCACTTCCAGGTCTCCCACATCCTCCAAAATTTCGATGTGAGCCACGATCTCTGAAAGGGCCATGTACAGGTTGCCACCGATGAGCTTTCGCTTGGAGAAGACGCCACGCGTGATCGACTCCAGCGATGTGGGCTTCGAGCCGATGCGCTGCAATATTCGTGACAAGCGACCTGCGTGATGATCGATCACTTCGGACGCCCTGGAAACGTTCTGGAAGTTGAACTTGTTTCTGTTGAACAGGCGATGAGCCGGTAGAACAGCTACCTCTTCCCCCAGGTCAACCACCTTCTGCAACGAGGTCAGGTAAGTAGCCAGCCCGTAGAACTTATCTTCGTCGTGAAAATGAGCAGGCATGGAGCTCTTGATGTCGTCCCCATACTGGGTTTTCATGGTTGGATGAGGCGTGATCTCAGGCAGAACATGGTCCCCAGTGAAGACCAGCCCGTCCATCATGATGCATATCTCGTCTGGCGAATGGCCGGGAGCCTGCATGAAGGTCAGGCCTCCATGAGTCTCGCCATCGGTAATGCCGTGTCCGACATGGTAGTTGCGGCGCTGTTCCACATAGGCCTTATGTCGGTCGCTATAGCTGGAACGCTTCGATGAGTCAGATGAGTTGGTTTCGCGGTCGTTCTTGACCACTCGCTGCATCTCTTTATGGAGATCTGTCGTTGCCGCCCGCTGGATGTCCCAGGGGTTGTGGGGCAGTAGGTGCTCGTAGATACTGTGGGCCCATAGCTCGGCGCCAGTGTCTTCGGCCAAGTCGCCTGCCGCACCGTCGTGGTCCTGATGGCCGTGGGTCACAATGACTCTTTCGATATCTCGGGGCTGAAAGCCAGCCTCTCGAATGCCCTCCGCCAACATTGAGTATGAACCGACGGCTCCGGCATCAATAAGGGTAAGGCCTTCGTTTTCGAAGAGGTACGCCCATGTGGGGCCAGTACCAGAGGGCCCGTCTTGGGGAACTGCGATGGTGTGGATTACGAGACCGCTGTGGGTGGTGAGTCGGACAATCATTCGATTGCCCTCAGGATCGCCTTGACGCAGCACAGCTACATCTTTAAAGGCCTCCGACATTAAGGTACCCTCCGTTCGAACTGGTAGAAGCCTGCCAGGACGCTCTTAATTTCTTAAATTTATTACGACCGCCATCGTTCAGACGGTGCCCCGGGGTTATGACCTATGTGTGGTTCAGAAACATGAGAAACTTGGGGTGAGCGAAGGGATTCGAACCCTCGATCTCCAGGACCACAACCTGGCGCCTTAGGCCTCTTGGCTACGCTCACCACGCACTTATATTTAAACACAACAGGATTACATCTGGCAACGAGGCGAGTAAAAGGGCGTGGCTAGACGAGGGTAGTGCCGACTAGATACTGACTACGCAGGCTGCTGTTCACTTGCAGCCATAACTTCTTGAATGGA
>CAUZQF010000223.1:0-4568 GCA_963581905.1 Dehalococcoidia bacterium | reverse complement strand
GAAAATGTGAATTCTTGTCATTCTTAGTGGCCTACTGTTATAAGCACATGATTAACACGACATAACCCTTTCATGCCGCATGGCAGACGTATAGAATGGCTGTAGCTCCATTCATGATAGGATGTTCCGATTTGGCCCGCGTATCCAGCCGGATACCACATACCTTCGACGCATTTAGGAATCGCAGCTACCGAGCACTGTGGACGAGCAACTTCTTCTCGTACATCTCCCGGTGGATGCAGATGACTATGCTGATCTGGCTCGTTTTCAGCATTACAGATTCGGCTTTCAAGGCCGCACTGGTAGGCTTCTTTGGAATGGGTCCTATGCTGCTGCTGGGCATTATAGGCGGGCTACTGGCAGACCGAGCTGACAAGCGCCGACTGCTCATGCTAACCCAATTGGCCAATGTGATCGCCTCCATAATCATAACGATATTGCTGTTTACCGGCACAATGGTCTACTGGCATGCCTACGTTGTCATGATGGTAAGCGGCATCGGATGGGCGCTGGATATGCCCTCCCGCAGGTCCATCGTCATCGATATCCTGGGCCTGGCGCGGGTCACCAACGCCGTCGCTCTCGACTCCTTGGGCATGCACTCCAGCCGCATGTTCGGCCCCGGTCTGGCAGGACTGCTAATCACGCTTATCGACGTTAAGGGCGGTTACGTCGTTGCGGTAATTTTCTATTCACTGTCAGTCATTCTAATGGCCGCCGTTACCCTACCCGAGGGAAGAATCCAGCCAGTCATTGGCAACACCGCGTCGAATGCCTTCCGGAACCTTGCCGAGGGCTTCAAGTACGTCCGAAGCAACAACACCATCATGGCGGTGGTGCTTATCACCATCTTCATGAACTTCATGCTGTTCCCTTACCAACAGCTAATTCCTGTTGTTGCCGTTCGTGTGTTGGATATCGGACCGGGACTGATGGGCCTGATGCTAGCTGCGGAGGGCTTTGGCGCTCTAAATGGAGCGCTGGTCATTGCGTCACGCTCGGACATGAGTTACCACGGTCGGGTCTACCTGTACGGCTCGCTTCTGGCACTTTCGATGATGCTTATGCTGGCGCTATCACGCTGGTATGGGCTTTCCCTTCTGGTGCTGTTCATACTGGGGCTGGGCACGTCGGGCTTCGGGACCATGCAAGGGACGATCGTGATGCTGGTCGCCCGCGACGACATGCGGGGCCGCGCTCTAGGCATAATGTCGCTGGCTATAGGCGCGGGCCCTCTAGGTGCCCTGGCCATTGGTGCCGTAGCCGACGCCACCAATGCTCCAACCGCCATGGCGATCAATGCCATCAGCGGATTTATCCTAGTGGCGCTAATAGGCCTGTTCTGGAAATCCATAAGGCAGAAGATGGTGGCGGACACTTCAGACATTGAAGTTGAGGCGGGTGAAAAGGGAGCTGAGCAACAGGTGCCGCGCTCGGACGAGGATACGGGTCAAAAAATGCCGGCAGCGGATTAGTTAGCTTCGAACTTATTCTAGTTAACCCAGAACCACGGCGCCCTCGTCCATGAGCATGAGGTAGGGCTCGCCGAATTGGGTATGATTAGCTAAGTCCCAGTCGTCGGGCGAATCAGCGGGCTTCATGCGAATGCCCCAGTCGCCACCAAACACCAGGTGCACAACGGCCTGCCCCGAGTCGGACACAGGCGAGTACAGTGCGGGACAAGGCGAACCGTCGCCTTCGCTACTCCAGCCCGTGACGTCGTAGAGGCCGATGGCTTTGCCCGGCTCGTCCAGCACGACTTGGGATATAGGAACAGGGTCGGCATGGGCCTCATACAGCATCAGCGGCATGTACTCGCTGTTGGCGTTTTCTTCGACTTCCAGGTAGATAGACTCAGGCATCTTTTAAATTGCTCCGATTGTCATTGCGGACTGTGACTACACGGTTTTAAATTTAAGTGAATGATTCAAAAAGCCTGTGGTTCGACAGGCTCACCACGAACGAATATGTGATCCGGGTTCGGGCCTAATATTAGCTCCACATACGCCAATGCCCGGCCTTCGTATTTCTACGAATCCCACTACCCTATGCCTTCATGTGCAAACGAAAACTCTATTTAGAACTAAAACTACGGCGCATGCGGTAGGTGGTCATCTCTGGCTCGATAGGAGCGACGGGCATGTATTCATCCATCTCCTCCACCTTGGCCACGATGAACCAGGGGCCGTCCTCCTCCATAGCTTGCATGAAGACCGACTGAAGCTCCTCTTCGTCCGACACGGTAGCGGTCTTGGCTATGCCGCAGCTCTTGGCGACCTGCTCCAGGTCGGTGCCATAGGCGGTGTGGCTAGGCTGGTTGCCTGTCTGCGCCCACTGCTCGTTGTCCCACACAACGACGATGAGATTCTTGGGCTTCTCCCGACCTATAGTAGCGATGGTGCCCATATTCATGAGCAGCGACCCGTCGCCGTCAAGCGACACGACTCTTTCCTCAGTGGACAGCGCCATGCCCAGAGCAATAGACGAGCAAAGACCCATCGATCCATAAGTGTAGAAGTTGCGGTCGCGGTGACCGGCGTGCCAGAGTTCGTCAGTGGACGGGCCTAGGTTGGCGACCACGGGGGCGTCTCCAACGCGATTCAAGAGCATTTTGGTAGCGGAGAACCTATGCAAGTTTCCCTCCATGCAGAAGCGGTGTCATACAGAGTGCCAGTGGTTGCCTAGACGAGAGGCAGAGCTTGATCGCCCCGCTTACGCGCCGGTCAAGCCTGTCCTCGGTGTCCAGCGTGTAGTACGGCAGACCCAGCACATCAAGAATCGGCCTGACGGACCTTCCCATGCCGACCTGAGCGATGTTGAACTCGCCTACCTCGCCCCGCATGTTGATGAACATTGGCACCGGTATTCGGGAAGGTATACAAAGGCTGGTCAGTGCGTTGATGCAGTTGCCAAATCCGCTGGACTGCATGAACACGGCGGCATTGCGACCAGTAGCGTACGCCCCTGCTGCTATGCCTATGGCTTCCTCCTCCCGCGTGGCCGAGACCACATGGAAGTAGGGGTCGTCCTGCATTAGCTTGGTGACCTGATGAATGCTTATGTCCGGTACGTATGCGATGAGGGAGACTTCGTTCTCCTTCAACGCCTCAACAATAACGTCTGCCCACATTTTTTTAAATAATCCCCTTGATAGGTTTGTTGCTTTGGCTTAGGCGTTTGAACTCGATTTGAACTCAAAAGGTCCGTTTACTAGCACGAATTTAATGAATCCGATTCTTCAGCAAAATGGCTCTGGCTGGCTATCCGAAACCAAGCGTTTGTACACCCACGCGACGCCTGCTCTAAAATTTGGTTCGTTAGCAGCATTGCACCGCCAACTATCCAAAATCAAATGCCCATGATGTTGTAGCCGGTGTCTACGTGAAGAATCTCGCCGGTGATGCCGCTGGCCATGTCGCTTAGCAAAAAGAGCGCGGCGTTGGCCACCTCGTCGGTGGTGATGTTGCGGCGCATGGGCGAGCGCTCCGCATGAACCCGCTTCATATCGCGGTAGTGGCTTATCACTCGAGAGGAGAGCGTATCCAGCGGGCCTGCTGAGACCGCATTAACACGGATATTGTCTTCTCCCAGGTCGTACGCTAGCTGCCGGACCTCGTTCTCCAACGCGGCCTTAGCTGTGCCCATTACGTTGTATCCGGGAAAGACCTTATTGGCTGCCTGAAAGGTCAGCGTCAAAATGCTGCCACCGTTCTTCATTAGTGGAGTGCCGTACTTTGATAAGGAAACTAACGAATAGGCGCTGATGTCCAGCGCCATGCGGAAGCCCTCGCGGCCTGTGTCCACAAACCTGCCGCCCAGGTCGTTGCGATCTGCGAAGGCTATGCTGTGAACGATGATGTCCAGGCCGCCCATGGCCTCACCGACCTTGTCGAAGGCAACCTTGACGTTCTCGTCGTCGCTGACGTCGCATTCGATTAGTGGTGAGTCGCCTTCCAAGGTTTCTGCCAGTTTGGCGACGCCGTCTCGAACGCGCTCGTTCTGGTATGCGATTGCCATACGCGCACCGGCCTTGTTTAGTGTCTGGGCAATGGACCAGGCGATGCTGCGGTGGTTGGCGACGCCAAACACGATGCCGTTCTTGCCGGACAGGTCAACCTGATACATGGGGCCTCCTCTAAACAGCTGTTGCTAATGATGTGTCGCGGCCCTGTTGGCGGCGACGCGGAATGACCAAAATTGGTAGCACTGATTGTATGGGGTGACAAGCGACGGAGCAAGTTTTTCAGGCCAATTCTTGGAGCAGTCGTTGGCTCGAAACGGAATGCCCGGAAAGTATTTGGGCAAGGGGCTTGCGGGTAAATGGACCCGCTGTCTTCGCGTATAGGTTCAGTATGTTGGTAATCCTGAAGTTTCATTGTTTTAAATCGGGAATGCCACTACGGTATGGCTTTTATTAAGGTAACAACATCATGATACTCATATGTTATGTTCTTTATGATGCTCAACAACTTACTTATATCGGCACAGACAAGCAGGTCTTGCCATTTTGATTCTTAAAACCCGAAACCACGGCAAGACGTAACGATTAACCGATTCTTAAAATTCAT
>CAUZQF010000222.1:0-4599 GCA_963581905.1 Dehalococcoidia bacterium | reverse complement strand
TCGTCCAGCGAAACGCCGGAATCTAATAGAGCGCCCAGAATCATGTCACCGCTGGCCCCGCCAACACACTGTATGTAAGCACTTCTCATATTGGTCCCCTTGAGCAATTTGACCTTACAGAATTCTTGATTTTCTAACTATTGTCGCTTTGGTCCTAGTTGTTAATTAGCCGTACCTTGTCGTGCCATGAGCCCTAAACCAATGGCCTGCCTTATGTGTCTCACTGATATTGGCTTTAGTGCATTCAAGTTGGTTTCCAAATCGGATGCTTCCCCTGCATGTAAGCACCGCTGAAATCCTAATCGTGAGGCTTCCTGTAGACGGCGTTCCAATTGAGGAATACGCCTCACTTCTCCGGTCAAGCCCAGCTCACCGACGGCGGCCAGGCCTGGGTCCACTGGCTCGTTGCGATGACTTGACGCTATGGCCAGTGCCACCGCCAAATCAGCGGCTGGCTCACTTACCTTCAAGCCGCCAGTCACGTTCACGATGACATCTTGGCTGGCTAGCTGAATGCCGGCACGTCTACTAAGTACGGCACAAACCAGAAGTAGCCTGTTATGGTCGATTCCCGTAGCCACTCGGCGAGGTGTGGGCAAAACAGACGGACTTGTTAAAGCCTGCACTTCAACCAGCAGAGTGCGAGTGCCTTCAAGCATTGGCATGACGGCAGACCCTATGGCCCCGTTAGCACGTTCCGCCAGCAGGCTCCTGGATGGGTCGGTCACGTCTTGCAGTCCTTTGCCCGTCATCTCGAAAACGCCCACCTCGTTAGTGGAGCCAAATCGATTTTTGACACTTCTAAGGATTCGCCAAGAACTGACGGGGTCTCCTTCCATGTACAAGACAACGTCCACCATGTGCTCCAGGACTCGTGGGCCTGCAATGTCCCCACCCTTTGTGACGTGGCCGGTCAGTATCACCGGCACATCTTTAGCCTTGGCCCAGTCCAGCAGCTTTCGGGCGCACTCACGAATCTGTGTGACGCTGCCCGGTTCGGACGAAACATCTCGATCGTATAATGTCTGAATGGAGTCAACGACTGCCAGAGCCGGCACCTCATCGTCCAATTGAGATAGGACGTCCCCTACCTCAGTCGCTGGTGACAGATAAAGGTTATTGCCGTCCACACCCATTCTGTCCGCCCTTAGCTTTATCTGTGATGCAGACTCTTCTCCGGATACATAAAGGACTCTATTCCCCGTCCGGGCCACATCTCCAGCTAAGCGAAGGAGAATAGTCGATTTGCCAATTCCAGGATCACCAGCCACTAAGATTAGTGAGCCTCGAACGATACCTCCGCCGAGAACTCTATTGAACTCATCTGAAGAGGTAGTCATCCGCGGAAAGTCATCTGTGGAAATGTCCGCCAGCTGGAGTGGCTTATTTTGTCGCCCATCAAT
This sequence comes from Dehalococcoidia bacterium, assembly GCA_963581905.1. Taxonomy (GTDB): domain Bacteria; phylum Chloroflexota; class Dehalococcoidia; order Lucifugimonadales; family JADFKI01; genus Casp-Chloro-G4. Next base: position 3,196 of record CAUZQF010000222.1, on the reverse strand, counting down.
CCAGGACCGGCGCTGCGCACTCGCAGGCTGTCTGACTTCACCCAATGTATTCCAGCTGCCACAGGAAGGACATTTACCTTCCCATTTAGGCGTGTCGTTACCACATGAGTCACAGACGAAGATCGTCTTTTCTTTTGTTCTTGGCATGTCCCTACTATCCCACAGCGTAAGCAGTGAATATTCAGCGGTTATAGCAGGTGCCATCTTAGCAAAACCCATATCAGAACAATAGTACCAATTTAAGAATTTAGTACCTTCTAATGCCGCCTTAGAAAAGAGGGGCGTCTATTTAATCAATAAACAAAGGCCTAGACACGTCAAACGCATCCAGGCCTTTGTAAACTAAATCCTGTCTTATACGATTATGCTACAGGCAGAGCTTCTTTCTTTTTAGCGTTAACGGAGATGCCTTCGTCTTCGACATCTACAACCGCCGTATCGCCAGGGTTTAGCTCTCCGCCTAGGATTGCGTCAGATAGCTTATCTTCGATCTGATCTTGAATCACTCTACGCAACGGCCTAGCGCCGAACTGCGGGTCGTAACCAGTCTCAGCTATCCATTCTTTTGCGGCATCTGTGACTTCCAGGTTAATGCCCTTCTCAACCAGGTTTGATGACACATCAATAAGCATGAGCTTAACGATGTCAATCATGTGCTCCCGAGACAGGGCATGGAAGACCACCTGCCCATCTATGCGGTTTAGGAACTCGGGCCTGAAGAACCGTTTCACCTCATCTGTCACGTTGTCACTCATTCTCTGGTAGGCATGCTCTGCATCCTGTGCGCTGTCGGCCAACGACGAGAATCCGATTGCGCGGTCCTGCCTAATCAAGTCTGAGCCAATGTTGCTGGTCATAACGATGATTGTGTTTCGGAAGTCTACCTTACGCCCCTTGGCATCTGTTAGGTGGCCGTCATCGAAGATCTGCAACAGAATGTTGAACACATCAGGATGAGCCTTCTCGATCTCGTCCAATAGGATTACCGAGTAAGCCTTTCGCCTAACCGCTTCAGTTAGCTGGCCACCCTCGTCGTAACCGATGTAACCAGGGGGTGCGCCAACCAGTCTTGCCACGGAGTGACGTTCCATGAATTCCGACATATCAATTCGGATCATAGCATCTTCGCTACCGAACATGAATTCGGATAGCTTCTGAACCAGATAGGTCTTGCCGACGCCTGTTGGTCCTAAGAACAGGAACACTCCTGTTGGCCTCTTAGGATTCTTCAGTCCGGCCCTGGCCCTTCTTACTGCCTTAGCTATTACGTTGATGGACGCGTCCTGGCCCACGACCTGTTCGTGCAGGACCTCTTCCATCTTTACCAGTCGCTCAGTCTCGGTCGCGGCCAGCCTGGTTACCGGAATTCCGGTCCACATGCTGACGACTTCGGCGATATCTTCTTCTCCAACGCTAGGAGTCTCATCGCCTCTCTCTGAATGCCAGTTGGTCTCTACCTCTTCTAGCTTCTCTGAGAGATTCATTTCACGATCGCGAAGCTCTGCGGCATACTCGTACTGCCGACCCGATATGGCTTCGTTTTTCTCTTTACGTACGCTGTCTAGCATCTTCATTGACTCTTTTACTGACAGCGGAGCGGTCGAGAAATTGATGCGGACCCTGGAAGCAGCCTCGTCAATCAGGTCGATGGCCTTATCAGGCAAGAACCTATCCGCAATAAAGCGAGATGACATGCTAGCTGCTGCAGCTATGGCCTCATCAGTAATAACCAGTTGATGGTGCTCTTCGTACCGGGTCTTGATGCCGTGAAGGATCTCCACCGTCTCTTCGACAGATGGCTCTTCGACACGGACCGGCTGGAAGCGCCTCTCTAAAGCGGGGTCCCTCTCGACGTACTTACGATAATCATCGAGTGTGGTTGCTCCAATAGTTTGGAGCTCGCCCCTGGCCAGTGAAGGCTTAAGGATATTGGCCGCGTCTACTGCGCCTTCTGCAGCGCCTGCGCCGACCATGGTGTGAATTTCATCAATAAAGAGGACACAGTTGCCTGAGGCGCGGATCTCATCCACGACCTTCTTCAGGCGCTCCTCAAATTCACCGCGGTACTTGGTGCCCGCCACCAAAGCGCCCATGTCCAGAGTAACTAGACGTTTACCCTGTAGAGTGCTTGGTACATCGTTGCTGGCGATCTGCTGGGCCAGAGCTTCAACGATTGCCGTCTTACCCACGCCAGGCTCACCAATAAGGACCGGGTTGTTCTTCGTCCGGCGGCTGAGAATCTGCGTTACACGCTGTATCTCTTTGCTGCGACCAACGGTTGGGTCGAGCTTGCCGGCTCTGGCAGCCTGAGTCAGGTCAATGCCCAACTGATCGAGTGTGGGAGTCCGCGTCTCGGTGCGCGCGCTTCCGCTTCCACTACTAGTACTACCCTGAGGGCTCTGGGAAGACTGGGTAAGAATTCGGCTAGTCTCGCCGCGGACCTTATCCAGGTTTACTCCCAGGCTTTCGAGAACGCCGGCTGCTACGCCTTCGCCCTCGCGCATGAGACCTATAAGGAGATGCTCAGTACCGATATAGTGGTGGTTGAGACGGCGAGCCTCATCCACAGCTAACTCGATAACTTTCTTGGCGCGGGGAGTGAGGCCGATTTCTCCAGGGGTGGAGCGCTCACCTCTCCCGATTATAAATTCTACAGCTGAACGTACCTTATGCAGTTCCACGCCGAGGTTGGAAAGCACTCTGGCGGCCACGCCATCTGTCTCTCGCACTAAACCGAGAAGGATGTGCTCCGTTCCAATGTAATTATGATTGAAGCGCTGCGCCTCTTCTTGGGCCAAAGAAAGCACTCTGCGTGCCCTCTCCGAGAACTTTTCGAACCTACTTGCCATTTTTTCACTTCTCCTGGAAGGAGTTTTACGTCAGCGGAATTACCTGGGCTATATGATTTCCTCCTCCGCCGCCTTTAGACTAAGCCCCAACCGTCTTCGCTCCGGTTCGATCCTCAGGATCTTGAGCTTAACCTCATCCCCTTCTCCCACAACTTCCTTCGGGTGTTGAATCATCTGCGAAGCCAGTTCTGATATGTGTATCAGGCCTTCTATATTGCCTTCAACGCGGGCGAATGCGCCGAAGTTAGTAAGTTTCGTGATGGTCGCGTTAACTAGATCGCCAACTGCGTACCTGTCGTTGATCGTTTCCCAAGGCTCAGGCTGCAATCGCCTGAGGCTCAACGCGA
>CAUZQF010000221.1:0-4626 GCA_963581905.1 Dehalococcoidia bacterium | reverse complement strand
ACGTCCACAACCTGCCATGTGGGCGGCGGGTCTGAGTTCGGCGGAACGACGGCGATGTACGTCAGCACCACCTCTTTATCGGCGTGCCTCCAGGACGTGGAGTGCAGCACCAGTGGCTCCATGCCGAGAAGCGTCATAGCCCCCTCGGCGGCCTCCTCTGACCGCTAGCCCGCTGGCCACCCGACGACGAAAGAGTCTGCGTGACCGGGGCCCATGGACGACAGGCGACCGTTCCGCAAGAATACCGGCAGGACCTCAAGGGCCTGCATAACGAAGTCAGCCGACCAGGGCATTTCGGAGAGCGGGTCTCCCATAGAGTGAATGTCGTTGGAAGCCTTATCGTCTTGCATATTGGCACTCCTCATCAGCGCAGGGTCAGCATGGGGTCGGCACAGGTGCTAAGACCACCTCTAGTCAGCCCATCCTCTCCGAAAACCGGTAAGGTCACCCGCTAGTCGGCGGCGACAGCCTGCGAAAACGCCTGTTCCTCGGTGAGGTCTTGCGAGTGCGTGTCCTTGCCGTGGCCTATGACGGCGGAACGACCTCGGTCTTCGTACCGTTTGTGCGCCACCCGCACACACACGTTACCTGCCATTGCTTCGAATCGTTGTCCTGCATCAGCTTCTCCTAATGCTTTGGGGTGATTTAGGGTGAAAACTTGCAGAAACAGTACTACATTCGGAGGCATATCGTTACTTTTAGCTAGTTAAGCACTTAAAAGATAGCAATTGGGTTCACCGGGCTTCCGGTTATCTTCATCAGGCGCAGCGGGCCCATGCTGAGCATGAACTCGTAGCGACTGCGGTCGGCGCAGGCCTTGGCCAGGTCCTCCAGGTTGGCGTTGTCGATGAGCCATAGACCCAGCGTCACCAGCGACAGGATGTGCAACGGCGACGAGATCGACGGGTACGGCGACGGCCTAACGTCGTTGGAGGTGTCGGTGCCAATCATGGCGATGCCGCGCTCCTTGAACCAGGGCACACAGGCCACATGGCACGCCACCGTAGGCACTGACCTATCCACTCCCCCCTGCTCCAGCCTGCGCCGATAATTGCCTGTCCTCACCAGCAGAATATCGCCCTCTTCCACGCGCACGCCCTGCGCCTTCTCGGCGGCCACCAGGTCGGATGGCATCACCGGTGCGTCTGCCTCCAGCCAGTCGACGCCGCGCAGCTTTGCAATGTCCAGCAGCACACCACGAGACACGATGCCGTTGTACGTGGGCTCTATAGAATGGCTCAGCGCTCCCTCACGAGCCGTTACCAGGCTGTGGGGCTTGCCGTTGTACATGATGCCGTTCCAGGAGTAGTGGGACAGCGCATCGATGTGCGTAATGGTCTGGCCGTGAAAGACCAGCCCAACGAACTCAGCCGCGCCACGACGGGAGGCCTTTCGCTCCAGAGTGTCGGTGTCACGACCCTCGCCGCTGTCCACCATGTAGCGCTGCACCTGGAAGCTGATGTCGGGGGCCATCTCTGTGGTAATAGGCCGGGCGCACGTAACGACCTCGCCATCCTGCACCAGCCCTGCGGCCCTCTTGCGCTTCTCAGGCGTGATGAAGTTGAGGCAGCCTAGCTGGTCGTCGTCTCCCCAACGTCCCCAGTTCTTCAGCGATTCCATCCAACCAATAACTTCAGCCTCTGTTGGGATATTTTGATTTGTCATTAAGGTCCACTCCTTCTCTAGACATCTGCTCGAATTGCAGTTGTATGTCTGTCTGAATTGCCCTTCAGATTCAAAATCAGCTAGTCAACTATGTCTGTTGCCGAACACCAATTAACCCTGGAAATATGTCATTCCGAGCCGCAGCGAAGAATCTCTGGCGCTTCTTTCTCTGTCCGCCATCCGCTGTAGATTCCCCTGTCTGTCCACTGAGGTGGACTCCCCTGGGAATTACATTCTATATGAGGAAAGCCATTTTCCAGATCATCGATACATCCAGGACTCGAATCATTTCGACGGCATCGATAGCCCTTCGATGAATTCCAGACCTGGTATTTTGAGCATCTCTTCTGGAGCCACCTTCAACTTGGACGAGCGGCTGCCAGAGCCCAGGATAACGTACTCGGCGGAAAGCAGATTGTGGTCGGCGTACACAGGCAGGTCGTTCGGTAGCGCGTACGGCGTCACACCGCCTATCATCATGCCGGTCAGCTCCGACGTCTCTTCCGCCGACGCGAAAGACACCCGCGAGACACCCATGAGGCCGCGCACTACCTTGTTAACGTCCAGCCTCTGCGACGCCTGCACTATGCAAGCGCAGTACTTCTTCTCCCCGCGCTTGGATGCCAAGACGATCGTGTTGCCGCTGTACTCCATGGGGAATCCGTACTTCTCGCAGAACTGGGCCGTGTCGGCGAAGTCAGGGTCAATCTGGATCAGCTCGTAGGCTACGCCCAGCTTTTCCAGCGTCAAAATAACGTTGTTGTCGATGTCCGAGGGGGATGTCATTTATACAAAAATCTCATGTGTCGTTAGCGGAACCAATATAGCCTTCGTCGCGGCGGCTTGCAAACCGGCTTCCGTTGACCCACTTATCCGCCCATTGCTACACTTTCCCCGGTGATTTCTAAATTTAATTTCTCGTGCCAAATCAGGCCCTGCGATAGGATTCTAGATGTCCGTTTGAAGGGCATGGGCATTGTCGAGGTGAAGCTTCCACTTTGTTAATGGCTGTTGATGAGCAGACTTAAGAAAATCATAGACTGGCATCCCAACCCGCCCTTTTATTATGGCTGGCTTCTTTTGGGTACGGCGGCCCTGGGCGCATTCATCGGCACGGGCGTCGCGCAAACGGTGCTTGGCGGCGTGCAGGACCTCATTGCCGTAGACATGGGCTGGGACCGCACTACTATCGCCTTCGCAGCCACGGCGGGCACATGGATCTCCGGCCTGACTATGCCATTCATTGGCAGGTTAGCCGACCGCTACGGGCCACGCTACATGATGGTGATCGCCGCGCTCATGGTGGGCTTCGGCTATATAGCGCTATCCAACGTCAGCTCTCTTTGGCAGTTCTTCGTCATCTATATACTGCTGCGCTCGGTGGCTGGACCGAACCTCCAAAATGTAGTGCCCCGCACAGTGGCCGTGAACTTCTTCCGCCGGCGGCGCAACCTGGCACTGGGTATAACGGCGCAGAACCGCATCGTGACCGAGTCGATCAACATACAGATCATCACACTGGTATCCAACTATCTGGACTGGCGAGCCGCCTACCGCATACTGGGCTTTGTCGCCCTGCCGCTGGTGATTCCGCTATTCATCGTCATGCGCAAGCGGCCGGAGGACATTGGCCTGCTGCCGGACGGCGACAAGTCTCCACCTCCTGAACAGGCCTCCGGTGGAGAAGGCGCTGCCCGCAATACGGACTTCGACTGGCGCATGCGCGAGGCCATAGCTCTGCCGACCTTCTGGTTCATCGTGGGGGCCGAGTTTCTGGCGGTGACCACAACCGGAGCGATAGGCTTCCAGATAGTGCCATTCCTGTCTGATGCAGGCATGACTCCTACGATTGCAGCCAGCGCGCTGTCGATTAGCATCTTCCTTGGCGGGCTATCGGTGCCTCTATGGGGATACATATCGGACAAATTCTCGGTAAAGAAGTTGGCGATAACTGCGCTTTCGCTGATACTGGTGCCGACCGTTCTCCTGCTCCTGGTGGACCCGCTGGCATACGGATTTCCTGTGGTAATGTTCTGGGGGATTTTGGCCGGTGGATTGAATATAGTAGGCAGCATGATGCTGAGCAACTACTTCGGCCGCACCTCGTTCGGCGCGCTGAACGGCCTTACCGGGCCCTTCCGTACGGCGGCCATGGGTCTAGGGCCAAGTCTGGGAGCACTGCTGTTCAATGTCACAGGCGGCTATCAAGCTATCTTCCTAACAACCATCGTCTGCTATGCGGTAGCGATCTTGCTGACCTCCAGCGTGCGCAGCCCTCGGATTCCGGCAAGAGCGTCTTCGGCTATCGGCCGCTGAGCCTGTCATGCCTGAACCACATATCGGCAAATGGTATATATTTGCGATGACACATAAGACTAATAAATCAAAAACAGTGGAGGTGCCACACCTTGGCCAAGGCTGAAAAGAAGGAATTAGGCATAGCCATAGTCGGTTCGGGACGCATCGGAACGCTTCGAGCCAATATGGCGTCACGCCACCCATCGGTGAATTTCCTGGCCGTGTCCGACCTCGATGCAGAGAAAGCTGGGCTGCTGGGCGAGGCCGTCGGCGCGGACCTGGTCTCCAGCAACAACGAGACGATTATCGCCCACCCAGACGTGAACGCTGTGGTGGTATCGACTCCTGAACACGAGCACCTGAAGCCAATCCTGCAGGCCATAGAGCTGGGCAAGCCAGTGTTCGTGGAGAAGCCGCTGGCGCTCACCCTGGAGGACACCGACATCATAGTCGAGGCTTCCGAGCGCACTGGCGTAGAGGTCCGCGTAGGCTATTCACGCCGCCACGACCGCCGTTGGATGCTGGCCAGGGAGCAGGTGGCTCAGGGCAGGCTGGGCGAGATTATCGGCATACAGTCCCGCGTCTACAACACCCGCGCCCAGATGGCTGAGATCTTTAAGCGCTCTCCTAAAGCGACTCCTGTCCTCGACGCGCTTACCTATT
>CAUZQF010000220.1:0-4632 GCA_963581905.1 Dehalococcoidia bacterium | reverse complement strand
CGTCGCTGAACTCAGAGACGTAGGTCTTGATAGGCAGACGCTCTTCCGGAGGCGTCTCTATAGTGCTCATATCGCGCACGCCCGCCATGGACATGTGCAGGGTGCGCGGAATGGGCGTGGCCGTCAGTGTGAGGACGTCCACCTCCTGGCGCATCTGCTTGAGACGCTCCTTGTGGGCCACACCGAAGCGCTGCTCCTCGTCCACTACGACCAGTCCCAGGTCCTTGAATTTGACGTCTTTCTGGATGAGACGGTGAGTGCCAATGCAGATGTCCACCGTGCCCGTGGCTAACCCATTGATGACCTCTTGCTGCTCTTTGTCGGTGCGGAACCGACTTAGCACCTCGACTTTGCATGGATAGGCCGAGAGTCTCTGGGAAAAGGTCCCGTAGTGCTGCTGAGCCAACACCGTGGTCGGCACCAGCACTGCCACCTGCTTGCCGTCCATGACGGCCTTGAAGGCGGCCCGCAGCGCAATCTCTGTCTTGCCATAACCCACGTCTCCGCACACCAGGCGGTCCATGGGCTTGGTGATCTCCATATCGCCCTTGACCTCGGCCAGGGTCGAAAGCTGGTCCACGGTCTCCTCAAAGGGGAACGACTCCTCCAGCTCGTTCTGCCAAACGCTGTCTGGCTTAAAGGCGTGGCCCTGCACCATCTCCCGAGAGGCGTACAGCGTCAGCAGTTCTGCCGCCATCTCTCTGGTCGACTGCTCGGCCCGCTCCTTGGCGCGCTTCCACTCCTGCGTGCCCAACCTGGTTAGGCTGGGAGGCCTGTCCAGAGGGGCTACGTAGCCTGTCACCCGGTCAAGATGGTCCAGCGGGACGTAGAGCTTGTCGCCCTGCGCGTACTGAAGGATCAGGTATTCCGCGCCCTTCTTATCATCGTCCTTGGCCATATGACCAACGCCTGTGAACCTGCCAATGCCGTGTTCAACGTGCACCACGTAGTCGCCGGGAGATATCTCCGCCAGGAAGGCGTCACGCATGGCCGCGGTGCTGCGCCTACGAGTCCTGCGCTGCTTGGCCACGCCGAAAATCTCCAGGTCGCTGTACACAGCCAGCTTCTTGCCTTCTACGGTCAGAACGAACCCTTCGTTTAGGCCGCCCGCCTCGGACTGCAGTATGGTCACGGTGGGTGGCTCGGGCAGAGCTTCAAGCTCAACAGGCAGCGTTGCGCCCACGCCGTAGTCCGACAGGATTTCGCCCAGCCGTCGAGCGTGGTTGGTTACGGCAAGAACTCGATGAGAGTCTGCGCCAAACTCCCTTACGTCGTCTACGAAGCTGTCCAGCTTGCCAAAGTACGATGGCGGCGACGCAAAGGGCAGCGCTATTGCATCGTGATTGTCCAGGTCTTCCGTGCCCCAAGGACTGATCTCCAGCACCCGGTCGAAAGACTCTACAGACTGGTTGATGTGCTCCCACAGCAGGTGTGACGATGGGAAGTTGGTCGGCAACTCTCCCCGCTGTTCTTTGGTTTCCCTAAGCTGATGAGCCCGCTCCTCCAGCTCCCAGGCAGCACCAGCTATCTCGGTGGGCCTATACATCACAACCAGACCATCCGAAGGGAAGTAGTCCAGCAGAGAACCTCGATTGAATAGCCCGGCGTAGAAGCCCAGGTCCTCCACATGCTGGCCGTCTAGAAGCAGGTCGAACTCCTCGCGGATGCGCTCCGTGGTCTGGTCCGTGCAGTTGGCCATGTCAATAAAGGCCATCATGCGGTCCAGCTCTTCGTAGGAGGTCAGTCCGGGTAGGATTTCGTCTGCCGGAATAATGTCTACGGATTCGATGACGTCTGTGGAGCGCTGCGACGACGGGTCAAACTGTCGAATGCTGTCAATTTCGTTGCCCCAAAGCTCAATGCGGGCCGGATGGTCAGCGCCAACGGGGAAAATGTCTATGATGCCGCCGCGACGACTCACTGTGCCCGGTCCATACACCGTCGAATCGAACTCGTAGCCCATTCGCCTCCACTGGTCCAGCATGTCGTCAAGGTCGATCTGCTGGCCGCGAGTGATTGTGTGGCTGCGAAAGGTGAAGGCTCCCTTGTCCAGCGTCTTCTGCGCTATTGCTGCGGTGGAGGCCACGATTATGGGGGCGCTCTCACCGATATTGGCCAGGGCAGACAACGTGCGTAAGCGCTGCTGGACCGTCTCCCTATCGGAAGTCAGTCGCTCAAAAGGAAGGATCTCAGACTCCTGGAAGTGTATGACAGAGGATTCGTCGCCAATCCAATTGATGAGCTGCTCATGAACCCGTCTCGCCTCTTCCGGCTTGGGCGTAATAACCAGCATGGGCTGTTGCAATTTGTGCCACAAGGTTGACAGGGTGAAGGGCACGGCATTGGACAGCACCTGTGCCCTAGAACGTGCGCTGTTTTTCTTTACTGATTCCTCAAGCCGTTGATACTGAAAGCACGACTCCAGCATACTCCCCAAGACACTGAGACTCATTAATTAGACCTCTGCACAAAACTGAACGCGCCAAACGGCCACCCCACCAAAGGCGGGCTAGCCTTGTCTCCAATAATAGCACGGGTGGGCCAAGAATTAACTGCCTTATGCCGAAGTGACCTTATTTGACACATCTCAGAGGTGACAATACGATAGCGCCCTCAACAGCAACTGCCGGGTAAGGAGCGAAACATGCCGGGATACCTGATTGCAGACATAGAAGTTACCAACCAAGATATGTTTGACGAGTACAGAAAGGTTGTGCCCGCAACGATCGAAAAATACGGCGGCGAATACATTATTCGTGGCGGAGCGGCCGAAGCCCTGGAAGGCGATTGGAATCCTAACCGCGTTGTTGTGCTGAAGTTCGAAAGTCTGGAGAGAGCCAAGGAGTGGTATAACTCCGACGAGTACCAGTCCATTCTTAGTCTTCGGACAGGTGCTTCAAACGGCAACGTGATAATGGTAGACGCCCCATGATCGTTTGCAATTATTAGTGCGTCGCTCCCTACACGAAGAGGAAACTCAGGCGAGTCTTGTCAGACTGCGCCTAGGTCTATTTGCGCTGCCCTAAGACGGCGTTAGACTTCATTCCGTAAATTAAAAAAACTTGAGGTGACCCCATGCCTGTAGTGGGCTTTGATATCGATTTCAGCAGAACACTGGCGGACGGCAAAAGCTGGGGTGACGTGGGGCCCTACGAGGAGATACGCGGCAAGCTGCGTTTCGCCATCGACCCTCTAAACGAGTTCAACAGCCGCGTCACCGACGTCGGCCTGGCACCAAGAAATTCCGATGGTCTCGTTGAGTTCTCTTCGGATGTTTCCATCATCTTGCCGGTGGACAGGTCCAAGGGCAGCGGCAAAATGATGCTGGATGTTGTTAACAGAGGCAATCGAGTAGCGCTGCCAAACTTCAACAGCGCAGAGCGGCCTAGCATAGACGGAGATACGCCTATCGACGTACCCGTGGACCTCGGCAACGGCTTTCTCATGCGGCATGGCTATACAGTCGTAGCGTGTGGCTGGCAGGTTGACGCGCCCACATATCCGGCGCTGATCACCATGCAGGGGCAGGACGCCGCAGGACTGACAGGGCGAGTCTATACGCAGCTTCAATCCCCCAGTGACACGAAAAACTTCTTGCTGTCTGACAAGGGCCACAAAGCGTATCCCACCCACGACATGTACGAAGCCAGTGCGCTATTGGAAGTACGGGAGATGCCGGATACCCCCGCTACGGGCGTAGATCGCGACTCGTGGCGATTCGGTCGAATTAACGAGGACAGCTCTTACGAGTCTGATCCAAACTACATTTGCTCGGAAGAGGGCTTTAAGAAGGGCCTGCTGTACCAGATTGCGTACACCACGGATTGGGCTCCTGTGCTCAACCTGAGCGCGCTGGCCTTGCGCGACTGCGTCTCATGGCTAAAGTACGGCAGCGAGTTCGAGCGACCTATCGACAGCATCAAACACGCCTACGCGTACGGCCGCTCTCAGACGGGACGCTACCTTCGCACCTACATCTACAACGATCTGAACCGAGACGAGTCTGGTAGGGAGGCCATGGACGGCATAATAGCCAACGTGGCGGGCGGCATGCGAGGCGAGTTCAACCAGCGCTTCGGTCAGAACTCCAAAGACCGCAGCAACATGATGGCGCCGCTGTTTCCCTTCGCCGCCACAACGCAGACGGACATCGAGAATGAGGAGACCGGCTCCCTGCACCAGCGCCTGGATGATCGAAACAGCCCCCTCAAGGTGATGTATACAAACTCCTCGGCTGAGTACCACCGCGGCGACGCGTCTCTTGTTCACACGGACCCAGACGGGAACCGCGACGTTGAGGTCGGCGCAAACGTGCGGGTATATCACTTCGCGGGCACGGAGCACGGGCTGGGGACGTGGCCTCCAACTGATACCGCAGACCCAGGAGATGGTGTCGCTCGCTCGCAGAACCTCCGTGGAGTCATCAACTACGCGCCATTACTACGGGCCTGCCTTGTCAGCTTGGACAACTGGGTTACAAGAGGCACGTCGCCTGTGCCCAGCAGCCATCCGCGTGTAGCTGACGGGACCGCTGTACTCCCTGTAGTTTTGAAAAAGGCGTTTGACGGCATACCCCGATCCAACTACCCGGAGCGACATGCCATTCCTCACCGCCGCGATTACGCCGTGCGC
>CAUZQF010000219.1:0-4662 GCA_963581905.1 Dehalococcoidia bacterium | reverse complement strand
CTGCCGGTACTTTATTGTATTTTCTAGATACGTGTCTTTCGACAAGTCCCGACCCTGCCAAGGATGCTCGATTGCATCGGCACTTACCACGAACGTATTCAAGAAACCCGTTCATCCTGAGCCTGTCGAAGGATGATTTGCCGAAACCTGGCAATTTACCACTAGAACAGAGGACAAAATCATGGCAACGGCGGACCCGTCCACTTCAACGGACTTCATTAGGCAGGCCATAACTGAGGACACGCAGTCCGACCGGTTTGCCGGACGCGTACATACGCGCTTTCCACCGGAACCCAATGGTTACCTGCACATCGGGCACGCCACCTCCATTTGCCTCAATTTCGGCATAGCCAAGGACTTCGACGGCCTGTGCAACCTGCGCTACGACGATACCAACCCCGCCAAGGAAGAGGAAGAGTACGTCGAATCACAGCGTAAGGATATCCACTGGCTTGGCTTCGATTGGGGCGATCGCGAGTTCTACGCGTCGGACTACTTCGACCAGATTTACGAGTACGCGCAGAAGCTCATTCGCGAAGGGAAGGCCTACGTAGACAGCCTTAGCCAGGACGAGATGCGCGAGCACCGGGGTACGCTGACAAAACCAGGCACCGACAGTCCTCATCGAAACAGGTCTGCTGAAGAGAACCTCGACATGCTGGAACGCATGAAGCAGGGAGAGTTCGAGGAGGGCGAGGCGGTTTTACGCGCCAAGATCGACATGGCGTCACCCAATCTCAACCTACGAGACCCAGTCCTGTATCGCATTATCAAGACCTCGCACATACGCACTGGCGACAAGTGGTGCATCTACCCGATGTACGACTTCGCCCACGGTCAGTCGGACTCGCTGGAAGGCATAACGCACTCGCTGTGCACCATGGAGTACGAAGACCACAGGCCGCTATACGACTGGTTCCTCGACGAGCTAGGCCTGTACCACCCCAGGCAGATCGAGTTCGCTCGCATCAACCTTAGCCACACTATGCTCAGCAAGCGCATGCTGCTGCAGCTTGTGAACGAAGGCCACGTCTCCGGATGGACCGACCCACGAATGCCAACGCTGGCCGGTATGCGCCGGCGCGGCTATCCACCTGAGGCCATACGAGATTTCTGCGACACGATAGGCGTTACTAAGAACAACGCTATAACAGGTATTGCGGTGTTGCAGCACTGCGTCCGCGACCGCCTTAACAGGACTTCACAGCGCGTCATGGGCGTACTCAATCCGCTTAAGGTTGTCATCGAGAACATGCAGGAGGGCGAGGTAGACTGGCTGGACGCGATAAACAACCCTGAAGATCCAGAAGCGGGCAGTCGCAAGGTGCCCTTTTCGCGAGAGCTATACATAGAGCAGGACGACTTCATGGAGGACCCGCCCCGCAAGTTCTTCAGACTGGGCCCTGGTCGCGAGGTGCGCCTGCGCTACGGCTACTTTATCAAGTGCGAGAGCGTAGTCAAAAACGACGCTGGCAATATCACGGAGTTGCGCTGCACGTACGACCCTGAGACTCGCGGCGGTTCGGCACCTGACGGCCGCAAGGTGAAGGCCACGCTGCACTGGGTGTCAGCCAGCCATGCCATCAACGCCGAGGTGCGCCTGTACGACCACCTGTTCACCGAGTGGGACCCAACAGACGCCCCCAAGGGCCTCGACTGGAAAGATTCCATGAATCCCGAGGCCCTGGTCACGACGTCGGAGGCTAAGCTGGAGCCTAGCCTTGCCGATGCTGTTCCAGGAACCAAGTATCAGTTCGAGCGCCTTGGCTACTTCGTCGTCGACTCGGAGGATTCCACGCCAGAGCACCTGGTCTTCAACCGCACCGTCACCCTGCGCGACACCTGGGCCCGCGTCCAACAGGCAGGCAAGAAGTAATTGGCTACGGAGCGGTTAGAAAACCTTTAGGTTCGGCTAAGTGTTAAACGTTGATCTGGACGACTGTCGTGCCTTCTGAAATTACAGGTGGACTTACTGAGGCGCTTAAGTTTGCCTGGATCCATTCAGCTGCGACTCGAACTGACTCGTCTGTACCAGTCTTGTCCTGACAAACCGTCACGGACATGGCGCCGTCTGTGGTTCTTATGAAGCTATAAGAGACCAACCCTGAAACTTCTCGAAGAAGCTTTTCTATTTCCTCGTTATTTTCCTCAATTGCGTCAACAACCTCTGATACTCCCAAGCCTGAATACTGTCTTACTACGGCGTACATGATTTCCCCTTTCGACACTATTTGATAATGCTTATCTGCCTAAATCTCGGACATGCAGTTTAAACCATTATTTGACTACTAATCTATCTCCCGAATGCAATTTCACGCAGATTACGATACCAAGTCTCTAGATTCCCTAAAGCATCGCCTTTAGAGGCTCAAGGTTGGCCTCTTCCGACTTGAGTTCGCCGCGCTCCACACGCTTGACCACATCGACAATGCCGTCGCAGAAGGGCGTATTGATGTCGAGGGCATCGCCGCGCCGCGCTACGTAGCCGTTGAGGAACTCAATTTCCGTGCGTCGACTCTTCATGACGTCCTGCAGCATAGACGGACGGCCTGCGCCTAAAGAGCCCGCGCCCTCGGCCAGCCGCGACTTCACGTCCTCCATGGCCTCAGCGTTATCCGTGGGCAGGTAGTCTTCCGCAGGCACACCGCTGATGGGCTCAACCTGTATGCCCAAGGACATGCCGACACGCACAACCTCGGCCCCGACATTGATGGCAACGTCGACAACGCCGGGCGTGCGCCGGACATCGGCGGAGCCCAGGCCGGTTGATGCCGCGATAGGGTTAGCCATGCAGTTGGTTGCTAGCTTGGCCCAGCGCTCACCCCATATGTTGCGAGAGACCTTCGTAACACCGATATCGCTCATGACCTCTGCCAGCGCCTTAACGCGCTCCGTCTCCAGCCCTGTCAACTCGCCAACGGTGAAGGACAGCTTGAACGGGTCGCCGGTGTGGATGGCGTAGCCGGGCTCGTACAGGCCCGCGCCCAGCGTAATGACGCACGCCATCTCTCGGGAGAAGCCCACGATAGGCGCAATGATTTCGTCGTTGACGCCGTTCTGCGATGAGATGATGACGCCTGTAGGCTTCAGGTAATTCATGGCGAAGTGGGTCGCCCACACGGTGTCGTACGACTTCACCGCCAGGAATATGGCATCGAACTGCTCTGGAATGGTGTTGGCCTCGCCCAGGTGCATGGCATGGACCGGCGTGGTGAATTCGCCGTTCTCGGCGGTGATGTGTATGCCGTTAGCCTTCATGGCCTCAACATGGTCAGCCCACGTATCGATAAGCGTAATGTCTCTGCCCGCCCTGGACAGGTAGGCGCCTATTACGCTGCCTATGGCTCCCGTGCCGACTATCGCCAGTCTCTCGAACATGCTGTCGCCTCCTTAGGGTTAGGTTTTTGTATTTAGTTTTTAGTAATTAGTTCATGGTTTTAGTCATAAGTTTCTTTGCCACGATTCGGGACACTAATGCGCCTGCCTTAAATAAAGAACCGCCAGCAACATAAGACCAATCGCTTTTTATACGAAATATTCCAAAACTAACCGAGCAGCTCTTTGCGAATCTCGTCCATTCGTTCTCTTTGCGCCTTGTCCAGTTCTGGAAAGGCCTCGCCCTTCTGGCGGACGCCGCCCGTGAACACAGGCGGACGCTTCTCCTGGAAAGCCAGCCGCCCTTCGTCTCCGTCCGTTGTCAGCTGAGTTAGCAGGCTGTTCATCAGCGTCTGCACGCGCCAGGCCTCGCTGGTGGGCGTGTCCCGGAAGCGCACAACGAACTCCTTCATCATGCGGGTAGCCGCCGGGGGCATCTTTGTAATATCCGTCGCCAGCTTCTCGGCGCGCTCCATGAGGTTCGCGTGCGGCACGACCTCGTTGATGAGATTAATGCGCAACGCCTCTTTGGCATCGAAAGCCTCGTCCGTGAGCAGGATGCGCATTACATCGGCGTAGGCGATCTGCTTCATGAGGTAGGTCGCGCCGGGACCGTTGCCGACCCAGCCCTGGCTAAGCAGCGCAAACTTGAACCGCGCATGCTCCTCGCAGGCAAGCCGGATGTCCGTGGACGTGAGCATGATGTAGAAGCCAGCACCGGCCGCCCAGCCATTGATAGCGCCTATCACAGGCTTCCAGATCTGCGGATAGTGGTCGCCCAGGGTCCCGTCGGCGCCAAATTTATTGCCGTTTACGGAGCCCGCTGTGGGATAGAAGACGTTCTCTGCCCGAACGCGCTCGCGCTCCTCTGGCGTGATATCCGGTCGCACGGCCAGGTTGTGCCCTGCACAGAAGTGGCGATCGCCCGACCCGGTTAGAATGGCGGCCCGCACCTCCCAATCATCATAAATCTCTTTCCAGATTTCAGATAACTCGTCGGACGTGGCCTTGTCCAAAATATTGGCCTTTTCGGGGTTATCGATGGTTATGAAGGCTATGCCGTTCTTCTTCTCGTAAAGGACACCCATTTTTCTTATACCTCAATCTCAAGCTCAGTCATTAGTTATTAGTTATTTTGGGTAAGGGCCTCGCGCCGTGCCTTGTAGCTCAAAGCGATTTCTACGCAAGCAGTTTCAGTAGATAATTTCATCTTGAACGAACTGTTTAACGTCGTCTTTCGTTAGACCAAGCAGGTTATGGTAAACATATTCGTTGTGCATACCGAGG
>CAUZQF010000218.1:0-4681 GCA_963581905.1 Dehalococcoidia bacterium | reverse complement strand
TGTACGGAAGTATCTCGGTCTATGCCGATAAAGCGATGGAGCCTTTGTTCACAATCGAGAAACCGACGATAGCTCACTTCTGGTCACCGGATAGCAAGCGTGTTGCATATGTCAGCCTGTCTGAAACGCCTGGTGTGCTACGTTGGGCAGTGATGGACATCAAGACTCAGCAGCAGTGGGAGCTAGTGGATTTTGTGCCATCGGAGGCTCAACTGACAATGTTCCAGTTCTTCGATCAGTATGCCTACTCGCACTCGCTCTGGTCGCCGGAAAGCGATGCACTGGTCTTTGCGGGAAATCTCAGCACGGACGCTTTGACTGCTTCGTTCAGGTCAGGAGACTATGGGACCGAGAGTTATCCAGCCCTCGCCCACGAAAGCGATCACATCATCGTCGTTAGCTTGGGTGAGGAGACTTCGACCCAGGTAATTGCCGAAGGGTTCATGGCGACCTGGTCACCAAACTAGCCCCGTGAGTCGAACCTAACCCCGTCGTGGTTTGTCTCTATCAGACGAGTCCAGCATGATCGTTACCGGGCCGTCGTTGCTGATCTCAACCAGCATATGCGCCTGGAACTTTCCCGTCTCGATCTTCAGCCCGCTGGCCCTGAACTTGTCTAGTGCCTCCGAAAACATGGCGTCCGCCTGCTCCGCAGGTGCCGCCTCGGTAAAGCTGGGGCGACGTCCCTTACGGGTGTTTCCATAAAGGGTAAATTGGCTGATGACAAGCAACTCTGAAGAGGTGTCCAGAACTGATCGGTCGAAACGGCCCTGGTCGTCGGGGAAGATCCTAAGGTTGACGGTCTTATCCACGATGTAGTCTATGTCGGAAACGTCGTCACTACTCGATATGCCGAGCAAGACGACCAGACCAGCGCCGATGCGCCCCAACGTACCCCCGCCCACGCTTACTGACGCCTGCGAGACCCTCTGCAAAAGGGCCCGCAACTAGTCTGCCTTGCTGTCGCTGGAGGAACTGCTGGATGAAGTAGAGGACGCAGTCTCAGTCTTTACCGATTTAGACTCCGACTTGGACTCCGACTTGGACTCCGACTTACTACTGGAATCGTCTGAAGATTCGCTGGAAGAAGACTCGTTGTTAGAGGACTTGGTCGTACTGCTATTCTTACCGTAGTCGTTAACGTAGAAACCTGCGCCCTTAAAGACTATCGGCACTGCTACGAACTGCCTACTGGCCCTGCCGCTGCACTCTGGACATTCTGATACTGGTTCTGAACTAAAGCTCTGCTTTTCCACAAATCTGTGGCTGCATATATCGCACTTATAATCGTAACGTGGCAAACCCAATCACTCCTGTAATCACATAATTAGCATCCATAAATGATGACTGCTAACATACATCCAATTTAGCATTATGTCGATTTACTGTCAATGTTAACGGTCTAGTGTTGATCCAGTGCTTGAGGGATTCCACCCTGCCAGGAGGCCTGTAGGTCAGCCACACCTACATCGAGCAGCGAGCCAATTACCAGGCTGTCGCCCTCAGTGACGCCAAGCTCAAAGTATGGCACACACTCTTCGGAGCATATGCTGGCCAATTTGGCCATGTCTGCTGGTGACAAGGACAAGACGATACGTGACTGCGTCTCACCAAAGAGCGCAGCATCCCACCTTCCGGAATGCTCTGCACTCACTTTGATACCCACGTTGCCTGCGATACAGCTTTCTGCCAGCGCGACGGCGAGTCCACCATCGGAGCAGTCGTGCGCCGACCGGGCAACGCCCTCCGACACCAGACGTCGACATGCCTTTTGCAGCGCGACCTCCAAGTCGATGTCCAAAGCCGGCTGACCTGCCACAAGTTCGTGAACGACCTCCAGGTATTCGCTCCCCGCCAGAGACGAAGGTTCTCCCTGCAAATCCGACGAGCCAAGCAAGACCACAGTATCGCCAGTCGATTGGAACGCCATGCCGCAGTGCAGGCTAACGTCTTCCAAAAGGCCCAGCGCACCAATTACAGGCGTAGGGTAGATGGCTGTGTCCTGCGCCTCGTTATACAGACTCACGTTACCGCTTATCACTGGGGTGTTCAGCGCCCTGCCCGCATCTGCAATGCCCTTTACGGCCTGTTCAAGCTGGTAGTAGATCTCCAGCTTCTCAGGATTGCCAAAGTTAAGGCAGTCAGTGAGCGCGATAGGCTCCGCGCCGGTGCAGACCACATTTCGACAGGCCTCTGCCACCGCAATCATGCCGCCGACGAATGGGTCCAGGTAGCACAAACGGCCATTGCCATCGGTCGCCAGCGATATGCCGCGCTTCGAGCCTTTGATACGCAGCACAGCCCCGTCACCACCTGGCGCAATCACTGTGTTTGTCTGCACCTGATGATCGTACTGACGGTACACCCATTCCTTGCTAGCGATGTTCGCCGACGCCAGAAGCCTCTGCAGGACATCCGCAGGTGTCGCATCGGGAATTGGCACGGAACCAAGATCGTACTCCTGCAAAGGAGACAACCAGTCAGGCCGAACGCCCTCCAACCTATAGAGAGGAGGGTTAGTGAGGATACCAACCGCTATCTCGCCCGCCACCACACCGTTGTCTCTAATCCGCGCCATGCCATCGCCTGTGGAGGTGCCTATGACCGTGGAGTCCAGGTCCCACTTGTCGAAGATGGCCTTCACCTGGTCTTCATGGCCCTTCTTCACCACGATGAGCATTCGCTCTTGCGACTCCGAGAGCATGATTTCGTAAGGCGTCATGTTTTGGTCGCGCCTCGGCACAAGACCCACATCTATGTCCAGACCACAGTTGCCGCTATCTGCCGCCTCTATACTGGCGCTGCTCAGTCCGGCCGCTCCCAGGTCTTGAATGCCGATAAAATGGTCAGTCTTGGCCACTTCCAGGCATGCCTCTATGAGCACCTTCTCCATGAAGGGATTGCCGACTTGGACAGTAGGTCGTAACTCCCGCTCATCCTCGAAGGTTCGTGACGCCAGTCCCGATGCGCCATGAATGCCGTCCCTGCCCGTTCCCGAACCGACCAGCATTATCAGATGGCCTGGCTCGCCAGTGGTGGCGCTAACAAGTTCGCCCTTTTTCAGTATGCCAACACACATGGCGTTCACCAGAGGATTGCCGGTGTATGTAGACGAGAATACTATTTCGCCGCCTACGTTAGGCACGCCGATGCAGTTGCCGTATCCCGATATCCCGGCGACCACTCCTCCGAACAGGTAGCGGTTGCGGGCATCGGTCAACGGGCCGAATCGAAGGGAGTTCAGCAGCGCAATAGGTCGGGCGCCCATGGCAAAAATGTCACGCACAATCCCGCCTACGCCCGTGGCCGCCCCTTCGTATGGCTCAATGGCTGAGGGATGGTTGTGAGACTCAATCTTCATGACGATGGCCAGATCGTCGCCGATGTCCACTACGCCAGCGTTCTCAGCACCCGGCTCCACCAACATGCGCGGGCTGTCGCTGGGCAGCAGGCTCAATAGCAGCTTGGAGTGCTTATAACCGCAATGCTCGCTCCAAAGCGAACCGAACAGGCCTATTTCGAGATCGTTAGGCTCGCGGCCCAACCGCTCCACAATGGCCTCGTATTCGCCGTCGGAGATTGCCAATTGATCGAGAGTTTCTTTACTAACGCTCATATATTTATACCAAACACATTGTATCCAGGCCATTTGCTGCTAAGGGTAATTATTACGACTCCCAAGGTAACCAAAACAGCCCCTAATACTGTTTTCATGGAGACGTGCTCAGTTTTTCTCAGGAAGACCAGTGTTATCAGTACCGAAAACACGGGATGTATACTGGCTATCGGCGCAACCAGCACTGCCGGAGCCTGGTTCAGTGCCAGGTACCAGAAGGTCACGCCCCAGGTTGCAGACCCTCCTGCCAGGGTAACAAATATCCATCCCTTTAGAGCCGGTCGGACTATCAGGTCCTGCCGAATTTGCTGCTGAAAGATGGCAGCTAGAATGATCGTGCCAATGATCATTGAGAATGCCGTCGCTACCAGCGGAGGAGCAATGTCACTGACGACCTTCTTACCCAGTACAGCCAAGGTCCCGTAGCAGGCGGCTGCCCCTATTGCAGCGGCATAACCCAGCATTTTCTGTCTATTTTCAGTCTCTGCTATCGTCACTTCTGCCCCATGATAAGACCGATGCCACCGATAATTGCTATGGTGCCGACAATGAGCGGCAGATTCATGGTCTCGCCGCCAAAGGTGACCGCAGCCACGGCAGCAAATAGCGGAGATGCGCCCACTACCGGCGCTGACTTGGACACTCCCAGCTTGCTCACGCTGGTGTAATTAAGCAGCCGGCCCAACGGGTAATTCAGTATTCCCACTATCAGGAACCAGGCGAAGGCGATGACCGCCAAACCTCGAATGTCATCGTAGTGGAATACAAAGGCCAAGATAGTGGTAATGATGATTCCGACGATGAGAGAAATCAGCGTGCCGGTAACCGGTCTGACGTACTGAAGGCCTATACGGGCGAGTACGGCACTACCACCGAATCCAGCAGCAGCAGCCAGGCTGAACAAAACACCTAGCATTTAAGCTGTCGTCTCCTGGACCTTATCAGGCGTGGAGTTAGCAGACTGGCTGGCCATTGCCTGGAATATCGCCGCGCCGTCCACGCCGCCCAGCAGCTCGTCGCAGCACCTTTCGGGATGAGGCATCATGCCCAGCACGTTGCCACGGG
>CAUZQF010000217.1:0-4698 GCA_963581905.1 Dehalococcoidia bacterium | reverse complement strand
GGGCAGCATCATACCTGGGGTCCACGCTGGTGAAGGGCATGCTGCAGTCCAGTCTTGGCGAGTCAATGGCTGCCTGAGGCCCCATGCCGAAGTCCAGAATCTTGATGATCTGCTGTGTTACACAGTTGGTTATGCGCCTTCCACCAGAAGCTCCCACGGCCAATTTAACGCCGTCAGAGTCCATGACCAGCGCAGGCGTCATGTTGTTCAGAGGAAACTTGCCTGGGGCGATGGAGTTAACGCGGCCAGGCTCGGGGTCGTACCACATCATTCCGTTATTCATAACCACGCCGGTGCCCTTGGGAATAATACCGGAACCAAAGCCCGACATGATGGTGTTCGTCATGGAGACAGCATTGCCATCACCGTCGATGACACATAAGTGGGTCGTGCCGTTGTCGAAACCAGGCCTGCTGGAGGCCAGCACCTTTTCCGGACGGCGTCCCTCTTCAACCCATGGGTCTCCTGGCAGGAACTGACTTGCCGCATGCGCTGCGACTTCTCCACGCCGTCGAGCAATGTACTCGTCGGACACCAGGCCATTCCAAGGCACCTCCGCGAACTCGGGGTCTGCCACATATTCGAAGCGGTCCGCGTACGCCAATCGCGCGCAGGTGATGTACGTATGCAGCATCTCTTCGCTGTTATGCCCCATTGACGCCAGGTCGAATCCATCCAAAAGCTTCAGTGTCATGGCGCTAGTAATGCCGGCGCTGGCAAAGGGCGGAACCCGTACGGTGTATCCTCGATAGGAGAACTCTAGGCCCTTGTCCCATACGAAGGGCTTGTACTGCGCCAGATCGTCCATAGACAGGCTGCCGCCGTTTGCCTGTATGTCTGCCGTCATAGTCTTGGCGAAGTCGCCCTTATAGTAGGCATCAGGGCCTTCTCGACCAATAGCTTCAAGAATATTTGCCAGCTCAGGCTGTTTCAGGTTGGCGGGGTTCGATAGATCGCCCAAGGGCATGTTGCCTCCGGGCATCAAGACCCGCCGAAGCTCTTCATACTTGAAAAGCATTCCCGCCAGAGTTCCCATGGCATAGAGGCTGTGCCAGCCTGGCGCAAAGCCCTCTCTAGCCAAGCGTACAGCAGGTGCAAGAACATCTTTCAGGGGCAGTTTTCCGAATCGGCTATGAGCTTCGCAAAGGCCTGCAACCGCACCCGGGGTGGCAATAGACCTGTAGCCCTCAATGTTCTCGTTGTTTTTGACCGCAGGCCAGCCGAAGTTGCCCACAGCCCCCTCTCCGGTCAGCTGGAACATGTCCGGCGTTGCGGACAATGGCCCTCGCATGGGAAAGCCTATGACGCCACCTGCCTGCCCCATCTGGTAGACCAGGTAGCCTCCGCCACCTATGCCGCTGGACGCTGGCTCCACGACGCCCACTGCAAAGCAGGCAGCCACGGCAGCATCCACAGCGTTTCCTCCGCTTTTCAGCATTTCGAGCCCTGCCTTCGTGGCTTCGGGGTCCTTGGTGGCGACCATTCCGTTAGACGCCGTTGCTTCGGTCTTGACGAGGTTGGTAACTGTAGACTGGTTTTGCATTTTTTGCATCCTTGGCGCCTCCTAAAATAGGTGGCGCTAGCATACTATTAGCCTATAAAGCCGTCAATCACATACATTGCGCCTGTTCTTATTAAGGTACATTGGGGGTTGCTACGATGCTTTTCACGCACAAATAGGTAATCATCTCAATATGCGATACCTATTCGCTTTTTGGGCAGTATTGATTATCGGCGCAGTCGGGTGGGGATTAACTACTCGAATAAACTCTGTGTTCGATTTTTCATCACCCAAACCAGCCAAGGTCGAGGCCGTGCCCCTGGACGAGTCCGCCAACCTGGCTAAAGAAGCGGTGGACAAGATCATTAGCAACTCCCGGGGAAGAAGCTATCGAACAACAAATATGGAAACTGCCGAAGTAATCAAGGCGTTCGACGGCGATACTATCGAGGTGTACACCAATGGCGACCTGATGATAGTGAGTTACCTTGGCATTGATGCTCCAACTCTGGAGGTCCCCGCAGATGACTCGGAGCCATTCGCTGTTGAGGCTTTGGAGCGCAATCGAGATGTTGTGGAAGGCCAACAGGTCTGGCTTGAACGAGACATGATCGAGCAGGACGAGGGCGGACGACATCTCCGGTACGTATATGTTGGCGAACTCATGGTGAACGCCCTACTTCTATACGAAGGCCTCGCCAGAGCAGATGAATTTTCTCTAGCGCTGAAGCATGCAGATATCATCCGCCTGGTCGAGCAGCAAGCGATTACGGATCACCGAGGTGCGTGGCTTAGAGATTGGTCTAGCGCCAGCGGACGACGGTAGCTGACAGGGCTTTGCCACTCAGCTAGTGGCCGTTCTCTTCTGAAACTAGACCGCCTCGAAGCGCTCGGACTCTGCTGGCTGAGACCAGAGGGCATCCGCTCCCGTCATTGCCGAAGCTCGCTCGGGACTGGACCTCCACTGATCATATATCTCGTTGCTGTCCCACCTGACCATAGTGGTGATCTTGGTAGGCTCGCTCAGGGAGTAGTAGGTCTCTCGGCTCACAAAACCAGGAGCCTTGCCCTGTGCCACCCCGTTACCGTCTAGCATGTCACGAGCCTCTTGAAGTTTTTCCCCTTTGGCCCAGTGATGGGTCAGTACACCTATCATATCCCCTCCTGTTTTGTGCAGTAGCCGGTGCATTACGCACTTTCCATATGCCCTGCACTTTGACGCCTAATTTGGCGCTGACGAGTTCGCGGGCCGAGTGTAGCAGTGGCAATATCCAGCGTCAATAAAGCAGCAATTGGATGTTGCATATGAGTGTAACACCGCCCATGATATAGAGATGCGCCAACGAGGAAAGGTTTACCCAGGCTGGCACGTCCTAGCGGGCGTGTCCGGCATCAATTTTGCCAACGGTGCAACCACAATTGGCGTTCTCACTGTATTCGTCCTACCCTTCGCCGACGATTTCGGCTGGACGCGCACTCAGATAGCAGGGGCAACCAGTATCGGGGCGCTACTTGGCGCCGCAACTGCCATCTTTACGGGCCGGCTAACGGACAGCATAGGAGCACGCATTCCCCTGGTCGTCGGCGGGCTAATGGTAATCGTCGCCATGCTGAATCTGGCCGCAATGCAGACCTTGGTCTGGTTCTACCTCGCCTTCGGACTGGCCAGGCTGGCTGACCAGGGATTCATCCAGCCGTCGTCACCTCCCGCTATCTCCAAGTGGTTTCTGAGACTAAGAGGGCGGGCACTAGCCATTCTGTTCTTCGTTACCTCCGTCGGCGGTGCGCTTCTTCCCCTGGTGGCACAGCTGACCATAGACGTCATCAGCTGGCGAGTGGCCTGGCTAATACTAACTGGAGTAATGCTGATCATTGGCGTCTTACCGACGCTTTTTCTTGTCCGACGCCAGCCGGAGGATCTTGGCCTGAACATGGACGGTGCTTCGACTTTGCCAAGAGCGGTCGTGAGAGATCGTGGCCCGGTCGCTGCACCCGCCGACCACGAGGATCACTGGACGCTGCGAGAGGCCATTCGGCATCCTGCGCTGGCTCTAATTCTCTTGTCGACGTTCTCGGTGGGCATAGCGAGCTCGGGAGTTACGCTGCATCTTGTGCCCTATTTCGTTCAGAAGGGCCTCACTCCAACCACAGCAGTAGGCGCTGTCAGCATAGGTTTTCTCGCATCAGGATTTAGCAACCTGCTGTGGGGCATATTCTCCGACAAGCTATCGACCAGATATATGCTGGCCTTCAATTACGGGCTTCGTCTGCTCTCTTTGATACTGCTTCTAAGGACCGACACCCTGGCAATGGCATACGTATACGCCGTCTTGATGGGGTTCTCCGAAGGTGGCATCAGAACGCTGGGTACATTAATACTTGCCGACTACTACGGCCGACGAAGAATCGGGTCCATATTCGGCGTGAGCAGGGCGATACAGGTCACGGGGTTCGCGCTAGGACCTCTGATAGCAGCCCTGGTCTTCGACTTAACTGCGAGCTATACAGGGGCGTTTACCTCCTTCATCTTTGTGCTGATGATCGGCACAGTGTTCATTGTGGCGGCCAAGCCACCCAAGAAACGCACTTCGCCCAGCTGACGCCAGGGATAGGCGGAGCAATTCTCATAGGTAACAGTCTATGCTCAGTCGTACTTTCGACGACAATCGTGGACCAACATAAGTAAGAGGAGAAAGACTTGGCTGATAAGAAAAAGGTTCTGGTAACGGGAATGGCTGGACAGATTAGCGGCATCATCCGAGACCAGCTAGGCGATCGTTACGAGCTAAGCGGCCTCGACTGGGTCTCAGTAGACTCTGTGCCCTCAATTACAGCCGATATCTCCGACTACGATGGCATACGTCCGGCATTTGAAGGCGTGGACGTCGTCGTGCATCTGGACGCTGATCCCAGACCTCGTGGATCGTGGGAGTCCATCCTGGA
The DNA here is from genome assembly GCA_963581905.1 of Dehalococcoidia bacterium. Taxonomy (GTDB): domain Bacteria; phylum Chloroflexota; class Dehalococcoidia; order Lucifugimonadales; family JADFKI01; genus Casp-Chloro-G4. The sequence continues at coordinate 254 of CAUZQF010000217.1, read as the reverse complement.
CAACAACATAGTCGGCACCAGAAATGTATTCGAGGCGGCCAAGGACGCGGGTGTAAGCCGGGTCGTCTTCGCCAGTAGCAATCACGTGGTCGGCTACTATCCGCTCAAGCAGGACCCTTACAAAGCCATTTACGACGGCAGGCTCGACGAGGTGCGACGCCCCTTCCCAGCCCTGACAACTGACCTGATTCGTCCCGACAGCTACTATGGGGTCAGCAAGGCATTTGGCGAGGCACTGGGCAGCTATTATCACG
>CAUZQF010000216.1:0-4711 GCA_963581905.1 Dehalococcoidia bacterium | reverse complement strand
CGGCGTCCTGGCCTCGTCTATCAGAATGTTGTCCACCTCGTCGACGATGGCGAACGCCCGACGCTGCTGCTGCGACCTCTGTGAGGGATCAACGACCATGTTGTCCCGGAGGTAATCGAAGCCGAACTCATTGTTGGTGCCGTAGGTTATATCCGCCGCATAGGCCTCTTTTCGTTCCACACGACGTAGCTTGTCCATGACCGGATCATCGGAGCGAAAATCAGGGTCATACATAAACGATGCCTGGTGCTGCAAAATGCCTACTGAAGCTCCCAGGAAGTGGTAAATCTCACTCATCCACTGGGCATCTCGTCTGGCCAGATAGTCGTTTACCGTCACCAGGTGCACGCCTTCGCCTGTCAGCGAATTAAGGTACGTCGGAAGGGTAGCAGCCAGCGTCTTGCCCTCTCCCGTGCGCATCTCCGCGATTTTGCCCTCGTGCAGGACAATTCCACCAATCATCTGCACGTCAAAGTGACGCATGCCTAAGGTGCGTTTGGAGGCTTCACGAACAGACGCGAAGACCTCAGGCAGAATGTCTTCTAGATCCTCGCCGGACTTCAGGCGGGCCTTGAAGCTTTCGCCCATGCCTTTGAGCTCGTCATCTGACATGCTCTCAAACTCTGGCTCCAGCGAGTTAATGTCCTCGACATCTTTGTAGAGATTCTTGATAACTCCGTCGTTGGAGCCTCCGAGAAACTTGGTGATATGTTTCAGCATCGGATTCAGTCTCCGTGGGGTAGTGAACAGGCGCTCAATTCTAAGTACGACACCTGTTGTTCTTTTACCTGATTAGCAGAGTCAAAGACCCATGCAATTTGTATTATAACCCAATACATTCCAATAGAACTCGGCTGTAGGCTGTTGGATTATGGTTTGCATATTACAACGACGGTCAGTGGTTCGCGGATTGCCCTCGCCGCAATCAAAAGGCGATTTAACATCGCAGGCCTTACAGAGTATGTTTTGTTCGAAGCGAGAGACTACGAAAGGTGCATCGCTGGAGAAGAGCAATGTCACCGCAAAAGTGCGTCAGTCATGCAGTCATGCTGGTTCTTGAGCGCAGAAAGTAACGCATGTATTTAAGGCCGCGTTAGCCGTTAAATACACGAAAAAAACGGAAAAAGACCTACCGAAGATCGTTGAACATCGCGCCGACGGACTCGCCGCTGTGAATGCGCTCAATGGCCTCGCCCAGCATAGAGGCTACGGAGATAACGCTTAAGTTGGAGGCCTGCTTGCCTGGAGGGATTGGCAACGTGTCTGTCACAACGACGCCTTTTACATTGCTGTCACCGAGAATTTCGTTGGCCTGGCCGGACAACACGGGGTGGGTGACGAAGCAGTATATGTCCCTCACGCCGTGCCGCAGCAGGGTGTCAGCAGTGGCTATCACCGTGCTGCCAGTGCCGATCTCATCGTCCACGATTAAGGCGATTTTCCCGTCGACATCACCGATCAGGTTGGATGACTCTATCTGCTCCATGTTGTTACTGGTGCGGACCTTTTCCACGATAGCCAGAGGCGCCTTCAGTATATTCGCTGTGCTTCGCGCACGCTTGCCGGAGCCAGCGTCCGTCGCCACCACAACGATGTCGTCGCCCAGATTCATGTCGCTGAAATGACGGGCCAGCATAGAAACTGCAGTTAGCTCATCCACCGGAATATTGAAGAAGCCCTGTATCTGTCCCGCGTGCAGGTCAACAGTCATAACCCGGTCTGCGCCAGCGGTCTCGATCAGGTTGGCTATCAGTCTCGCCGTAATTGGAACCCGTGGCTGGTCCTTCTTGTCGCTGCGCCCATAGGCAAAATACGGCATCACCGCCGTTATTCGACCTGCGGAAGCCCGCTTGGCGGCATCGATCATGATCAGCAGTTCCATGATGCTGTCGTTTACTGGCACCGAGCTGGGCTGTACGAGAAATACGTCTCGTTCGCGAACATTTTCAAGGATACGGACGAAGGTATTGTCGTTGCTAAACTTGAATACCTCGCAGGCGCCCAATTCCACATTCAGGTGCGCGCAAATGTCTTTTGCCAGCTGGGGATGGGCGTTCCCTGTAAATATTTTGAGATCTTCAGATACCGCCATGAAATTCCCCTTATCAGCGTCCATCTTTGGCCGAGACATTTATCGCACAATCGAGCCTGATCTGATGAGACAGACCAGGGGTCGCGAGGCGCAGGAATTATAGCACAAGGCCCGCCTAACACGAATTCTTCAAAAGACATACTTAACATGGCGAATACTTCATCATCACCATATAATCCACCAAGAGATAATTCACCAAGTTACCGGAGGTAGCCTTGCCGCAGGCGCAGTCATCCAACCTTCCCAACAAACCCAAACTAAGGCCCGTGGAGCCGCAACTAGTTCAGTACGAAGGCGGAGAGTACGTTCTACTCCGAGACCCACTGCATATGACCCAAGAGTCCGTTCTGATTCCCCAACAGCTCTTGCCACTGGTCGCCATGTGCGACGGCACCAGGGACATTCCAGGTCTGCAGTCTGCCTTTCAGCTGAACACTGGCGCATTCCTAGATGACGAGACCATGCAGGATATTTTGTCTCAGTTGGATGAGGCCCTCCTGCTGGAAAACGGTTCCTACAGGACCGCTGTGCAGACGAAGATAGACGAGTATCGACAGGCGAGCCATCGACCTTCCTCCCACGCCGGCCAGGTCTACCCATCTGACCCCGAAGAATTGGCCGCCGCTTTTGCGGGGTATGTGGAGGAAGCGCCGCCTGTGAATCCCGCCGACCACCTGCCGGGCGATCTAGTCGGCATGCTATGTCCGCACATCGACTATGCCCGAGGTCACAAGACCTATGCCGAGCTTTGGGAGCGTGCAAAGCCATCTCTGGGCGACATAGAGCTGGTTGTCATCCTGGGCACTGACCATTCAGGCAGCATGGGCATGATCACGCCTACTCGTCAGAGTTACGCCACGCCGCATGGGGTTCTGCCGACGGATACCGCCATCGTGGACGGGCTGGCCGATATGTTGGGTCAGGACCAGGCGTATAGAGAAGAGGTCCATCACCTAAACGAGCACTCGATTGAGCTGGCCTCGGTTTGGCTGCACCACTACATGGGCAGATCGTGTCCCGTGGTTCCTGTGTTGTGCGGCTCATTCCACCACTTTATAGTAGGACCGGGCCACCCTGGCGAGACGAAGCACATTACTGACGCCATCGCGTACCTGAAAGAGGTCACCAAGGACCGCCGAACGCTGGTTATCGCTGCCGGCGACCTGGCGCATATGGGCCCGGCTTTCGGCGATCCGCAGCCCATAGATACCATAGCGCGCGCCAAACTCACATCGGAAGACAATGCGTCTCTTGATGATTTCTGTATGGGCAATGCAGATGGCTTTCTGGAGAGGTCTCGCAGGGAATCGGACTACCGACGCATATGTGGTCTATCTCCCATTTACTTGACGCTCAAGCTAGTTGGAGATGGCGTCGTCGGGGAGTCCATGGGATACGATCAGTGTCCGGCAGACGCAGACGGAGGTTCGCTGGTTTCCATAGCCGGGGCGTTGCTTTACAGGGCGTAGGTGGCTGAGTTACGCGGCCTGTCAATTCATACCGGCGGCGGGCGGCAATTCAATCTTTGGCAGTTTTGGCAAATAAGGCATAAAAACGACTTTCAGGAGGTATCACATGCGAGGCGTAGTATTCACGGGAGATAGCAAACTAGAGATAAAAGAGTTTCCTGACCCTACTCCAGGACCGGGACAGGTTGTGGTGAAGATGCGTTCGTCTGGGCTGTGTGGCAGCGATCTGAGACCATACCGATCGACCTCCGATCAGTTAGGTCCTCGAACACAGGTAATCTCCGGCCACGAACCATGCGGTGAGATCGCAGAGCTTGGCGCGGGCGTCACCAGCGTAAAAGTCGGCGACCGAATAATGGTCCATCACTACAGTGGTTGCCAGAAGTGCGAGTTCTGCCAGACTGGCTGGACGCAGCTATGCCAGAGCGACCACCAGAAGGTCTACGGCTCTGGCGCGCATGGCGGCAACGCCGACTACGAGCTAATCGAGGAGTACATGTGCGTGCCGCTTCACGAGGGCGTCAGCTTCGAGGAGGGCGCGGCCATTGCCTGCGGAACGGGCACTGCCTATCAGGCGCTGCGCCGTATGGACATCTCCGGTCGTGACGTACTAGCCGTCTTCGGACAGGGGCCGGTGGGCCTCAGCGGTACGTTTCTCGGAGCCCACATGGGAGCCCGTGTCATCGCTATCGACCCAATTCCAGAGCGCCGCAAGCTGGCAGAGGCATCCGGTGCATGGAAGTCCATCGATCCAAATGCCGTGGATCCTGTCGAGGCCATTTACGAAATGACAGGCGGCAGGGGTGCAGACGCTACTCTCGACGCCACGGGCATCAACGAGGTCCGCGCCAATGCCATACGCAGCGCGCGCATCTGGGGAAGGGCATGCCTGGTTGGCGAGGGCGGCACCATGAACCTTGAGCCGTCGCCCGACATCATCCACCGTCAGCTCACCCTGCACGGTTCGTGGACGTTCAGCACGGTCATCCTGCAAGAGCTTGCCAACTGGATCGTTGAGCGAGATATACCGCTGGACAGCATTATTACCAACCGGTTTGCTCTCGGTGAAGCCAGAGAAGCATACGAACTTTTCAACGGCGGAACGACTGGCAAGGTGGTCATTAACTGGGACTGAAATCCCCAACAGGTC
>CAUZQF010000215.1:0-4716 GCA_963581905.1 Dehalococcoidia bacterium | reverse complement strand
GCTCCAGCCCAATGTCGGAAGGCCTCCTTCGCATTACCACCAGCAGGGGTAACACAATGACCAGGGCAACCATCCCGTGAATGCGGTAGGCCGTCCGCCAACTGTACGCATTGGCGATTAGAGAAAAGATCTGGATATTAATGGAACCGCCAAAGGGACGGGCCATGGCGCTGATACCCATGGCAAGGTTGCGTTTACGCCGAAAGAAGTTCACGGCGGCGGTGCGTGGCACTACGCCCACCAGGATGGGGTTCGGTATGGCGCGAGCGATGATGTAGGCGAGGTAGAACTGCCATACGGACTGGATTCCTCCCAACGCCAGGAACGCCAGGCCTGCAATAAGCGCGGCAATCGGCATTAGTCCACGAGGGCCGTACTTGTCGGCCAACCTGCCGATAAATGGCGTCAGAAATCCAGACGTCCATGTGCCTGCCGTGACCGCATAGGCGATGGTGCTGCGGTCCCAGCTCATGTCTTCGAAAATGAAATTCTGAACGCCGCCCAGGACCAGTTGCGCGGAGCCTGTGGCGGCGTAGGTCCCCATTGCTGAGACTGCCAGAATGAGCCAGCCATAATAAAAGGGAGTCTTAGGCCGCCAATCAGCAATGGAACGCAGGGATGTCATCTAGGCAAGCATTGTGTCTGCAAATTTTCTGCCCAGGCTTTCGCCGGACTAAAGCTCAAAGGACATTAGCTCTTCGGCAAAAAGCAGCTGGCCGCTATAGTGTTCGCGAACGTCTCCGATACCCTTCTCCATAGGCCCGTGCTGCGATAGGTGCTGCCCCACATGAACAAGAACCAGCTTCTTCACACCAGCCTTCTCTGCCAATTGGGCGGCTCCGATCGTGCCGCACTGGCCGGGTGACTCGCCGTCCGCGTCCATGATCTCCTGGTCGTCCCAACACATGCACAGCATCACGTCGGCGTCCTTGGCCAGCTCAGCGACCGAGTCGCAAGGCTGCGTGTCGCCTGTGAAAACAACGCTGCCGTCCGGCGTATCCACCCGGTACGCTAACGAGTCTAGGAACGGCTGCACGTGTTCTGCGGGTGCTGCGGTAACCTCCCAGTCTTTGCCAGAGAATACCTTGCCCGGGCCGATGTCCTTGGCGATCACCACTGGCGGGTTGCGAGGCAGAGTGCCGCCTCGGTTGATGTAAATCTTCTGACTGAGTGGGTGGCCGACGCGGGCCTTCCAGTCGTGGGCGAAGAGGCCATCATGCTCGTCGAGAATGCCGTGGGTGATTTTTTCCGTCAGTGTTGGCCCGAACACCTGCAAATCGTTCTCTTTACCGGTGCTCTGGTCCCAGCGGCAAAGGAGGAAGCATGGGTAGTCGATGTCGTGGTCGAAGTGGTGGTGGGTGAAGAATAGCTGATCGATGTCCGTGGGCCAAAGCCCTGCCTTGACTAGCTTGTGCGTGGCAGCCGGTCCGCAGTCGATCATGAACTGCTGGTCGCCCACTTCCATGGCGAAAGATGAGCCAAATCGGGTCGGTGTGGGTGTAGGCGTTCCGGCACCCAGGACGTGTATTTTCGTCATATCTCTGGTTAGCCTCCTGATTTCAGGGACTCCAAAATAGTAGCTGAAGAGCAGGCCAAGTTTAGCAGGAATTTAACAGATTGCACCATAAGGGCCTTTGTAGCTCATTTGCATGTCCGAAAATGGTGTTGGAAGGACAGATGTCTTTCTACTTCTTTATTGCAAAATTAGTTATATAAGAGCCACCGACGCGAAAAACGGAGCAACATTTGCTTGCCTGAAAGCCAAGGTCGACTATAATAGCGGTCGGATGCCAGTGTAGTTTGACAAGACCATGATGACCTGCAACCACTGGTAATAAAGGAGTTTGACATGAACGGCGCAAGAAAACGCATAGGAATTCTGGTTGGCGGTGGCCCTGCGCCGGGGATAAATAGCGCCATTAGTGCGTGCGTTCTTGAGGCCGTCAATAACGGCATAGAAGTCATGGGGATCTGGGACGGCTTCAGCCAGCTAATGCAGGGTCGCAAGGATAGGGCCAGGCTTTTGACCATGACGGACATCGCTACGATCCACGCTGAAGGCGGGTCCATTCTGCGAACATCAAGGGCAAATCCCACTACAAACCCGGAAAACCTCGCGACCACAATTCGCATGTTGCGTGAGTTGGAAGTGTCGTACCTGGTTAGCATTGGCGGCGAGGACACGGCGCTCTCAGCGGCGGAGGTTGCTCGCAACTCTGGCGGAGACGTCAGGGTCGCTCACATACCTAAGACCATAGATAACGATCTGCCTCTGCCGGGTAGTATTCCTACCTTTGGTTATGAGACGGCGCGTCACGTAGGCACTCAACTGGTGCTCAACCTGATGGAGGACAGCCGCACAACCAATCGGTGGTTCGTTGTGGTAGTAATGGGACGCAAGGCTGGTCACCTCGCCTTGGGTATAGGGAAGGCTGCAGGCGCTGCTCTGACTCTTATTCCTGAGGAATTTAGCGATGAGCCTATCGGTATTGATGATCTCGTAAAGGTCATTGAAGGCGCCATGATAAAGCGAAAACTCTCAGGCAGAGATGATGGCGTCGCAGTTATTGCCGAAGGGGTCGCTGAGAGGCTGGACCCTGAAGAACTGGCCAGGCTGGCGGGAGTGAATATCGCCCGGGACCCCCACGGCCATATCAGGCTGGGAGAGATTCCCGTGGCCGCCATCATTCGTCGAGAGGTGCAGAAAAAGTTTGCTGCGTCGGGTGTTGATCTAGGCATGGTAGATGTCACCGTCGGTTACGAACTGAGGTGCGCCCCGCCCACGCCCTTCGACATCGACTACACACGAACGCTGGGGTACGGAGCAATACAGTTCCTGCTCTCGGAACCGAGCAATGAGAAGCTGACTCACGGTGGGCTGGTCTTTATGGAGGACGGCAACCTGAGCGCAATGCCATTCGAAGACATGCGTGATGACGCCACCGGCAAGACAAGAATCCGTGTAGTGGATACGGCATCTCAGTACTACAAGGTTGCTCGTGAATACATGACGCGTCTGGAGAGTGACGACCTTGACAACAGCGAAAAGCTGGCCAAGCTGGCTGCGATTTCCCAGCAGACCTCTGCTGAGTTTAAGAAGAGATTTGCCTCTGTCGTCTAGCCTACGACCAGTTGTAGCAGAGTCTTGCGTCGGTTAAGAACTGTCCTAGTAAGCATCAATAAAACTAGTTGCATTGTGAATAATTGATATACAAACTAATTGGATTACGTAGGGCAGCGGCATTGGTCGTCATCATGTTCCTGTTTGCCTCGGCATGCAGCGCATCATCTGTCGAAGAGGTCGCGACTCCCACAATAGTGGCTGCCACTGAGGTTCCAGCAGAGGGCACCCCTCCGGTATCCCCTCAGTCACACATGCAGTTGGCATTCGCTACAACAGATTTCGGCGTTGGCGAAAATCGCATCGCCTTTGGCCTAATTGATAGCGAAGACGGTCCTATTCGCGACGCCACTGTCGAAATCCAGACCTTCTTCATATCGGAAGGCGGTCAGCAGGATGGTCCCAAAGAGACCGTAAATGCAGTCTTCCGAAAATGGCCCATCAGCCCCAGTGGAATCTATACGGCTCGGCTTAAATTGGATAGCGAGGGCAGTTGGGGAATTGGCGTGATCGCCAGCCGGCCGGATGGCAGCGTGCAGTCTGCGGCCAGCCCCATACGGGTCAAGGCGAAAAGCTCAGCACCTCAAATAGGCTCCGCCGCGCCCCGAAGTGCTAACAAGACGTTGATTGATGTACAGGGCCTGGCGCAGATTACTACAGACGTTGATCCAGACCCGGAACTCTACGGATTGACGGTGGCAGAGGCCCTGGATTCAGGACTTCCGTTAATGCTGACCTTCTCAACGCCGGCGTTTTGCCAGACGGCGACCTGCGGGCCTCAGCTAGATATGCTGAAGGCGCTCAAGGCGAAGTATAGTGACAGAGCTAACTTTATTCATATCGAAGTCTACGATAACCCTGATGAGATCCAAGGGGACCTAAGCAATGCCATCGTTTCGCCGGTATTAGCCGAATGGAGACTCCCCAGCGAGCCCTGGACCTTCGTCGTGGATGAAGATGGCCTGGTTCAGGCGAAATTCGAGTCCTTCGCAACCCGAGAAGAGTTGGAGACTGCCCTGACAGCCGTGCTCCCATAGCCGGATTAGGACTAACTAGAAGCTACCAGATAGTCCCAGAACATCTCCGCCTTCTCGACGCAGAAATCGACGTCTTCATCCAGCATGTAGCTGCTCTCCACCAGCTTTTCCGCTTCAGTACGAATTTTAGCTAGATAGACCTCTTTAGACGCGTATCTGGACGCTATGGACGGCCTAGAATCGCCTGACGCAGCCCTGTGAGCCTCGTTAGTGGCGAAGGGGATCGTTCCACCCGCAAACATCAGCAATTGCCTTTCGCCACCAATGTCGGCATGTCGCGGATTCCATCCGGTATGCGATGCCAGGGGCACAGCAACCTGCGGCAGACGAACGCCAGCTACCTCGTTGCCATCGCTGTCGACGGCTGGGACCAGTGTGCCGAAGGCTCCACCTACGCTAGGGGGCATTTTCGTCGTCTGCTCTACGTCATTGCGCACGGCGTAATCGCGGCGGTGAGGAATGGCATGTCGCTCCGGGTAGTTGGATCGGGGTATGCCGTCAAACGCCTTTTTCAAAACTACAGGGAGTACAGCGGTCCCGTCAGCTACACGCGGATGG
>CAUZQF010000214.1:0-4729 GCA_963581905.1 Dehalococcoidia bacterium | reverse complement strand
CGGCTGACCATCACTCCTCGCAGAGTTCCATCCAAATTTACAGCAACCCCTCTGCTGATGGTATACACCTTCTTGGGATTTATAGCCGTCGGCACTCTACTTTTGCTGCTGCCATTCACTCACCACGGTCCCGGCTTCACACCCTTCATGACGGCCCTGTTTACTTCCACTTCAGCAATCACTGTGACTGGCCTGGTTGTGGAGGACACGGCTCTTTACTGGACTCGATTTGGGCAGGTAGTCATCCTTGGTCTGATCTATGTTGGTGGCCTGGGATTCATGACGACTGCCACCTTTATGATGATCCTGATTGGCCAAAGAGTAACCCTGGCCCAGAGGCTCCTGGTCAGAGAGAGCCTGATGATTAACCATTTGGGAAGCATGGTACGCCTCACCGTCGGCATCGTCATTGTGGCGACCCTGATCCAGGTAGTGGGCTTCCTCGCGCTGTTTGGGCGCTTCTTCTTTATGTACCCAGCCCCTGAAGCCGTCTGGCAGGCTGCATTCCATGCAGTTTCAGCTTTCAACGGTGCCGGTTTCGTCGTGCTGAGGGAAGTTGATCAGCTTCTGGCATTTCGAGGCGACACGCTGATAATGGGAACAATGGCCGCGCTGATATTTATAGGAGCGCTCAGCTACCTGGTTATTATCGATCTGGTCAGGCTCAGGAAATTCGCGCTATTCACTCTCAACACCAAGTTAGTGCTGGTCATGACGCTGGCACTCACCCTGATTGCCATTGTCGGATTCCTGTTGGCGGAATACAGCAACGTGGATACCCTGGGGCCACTTTCCATCAAGGATAAGGTCGTATCTTCAATATTCCAGGGCATAAGCATGAGGACTGCAGGTTTTACGATAGCGGAGCTAAATTACGCCAACCCCCACACAAACGTACTGACGTCAGTCCTGATGTTTATAGGCGGCGCATCGGCCTCCGTGGCAGGAGGGCTCAAAGTAAATACGCTGGCCATAATTTTGCTCAGCGTCATCGCGCTGGTCCGAGGCCGCAACAATGTGTCGGCCTTCGGAAGAGAGTTACCGGCCTCGCTGGTTCAGAGGGCGATGGTATTGGGGACAGTTTCCATAGCTTTCATGTTTTTTGTGGTCCTATTATTGACCATATCAGAGAGTACGGCAGGCCTGAACGAGATACTGTTCGAGGCGGCCTCCGCTTTTGGCACAGTTGGCCTGAGCATCGGACTGACGCCCAATCTATCTGTGATGGGTGAGTGGATAATAATCGTGACGATGTTCATCGGCAAATTGGGGCCCCTAACAATAGGCCTTACAATGGCCCAACGTTCAGAACGAGACCTGTATAGATACCCGCAGGAAAGAGTTACAATAGGATAATCGACCAGAACCGACAGGTGAGCCGACATGAAAAAACAGGTAGTTGTAGTAGGACTAGGGCGCTTTGGTTCCAGCGTAGCGACTTCGCTGTACAACCTGGGCCACGACGTGCTAGCCATGGACCGGGACGAAACCAAGGTTCAAAACATGATGGGACAGGCGACACACGCCTTGACCGGAGACGCCACTGACGAGCATGTATTCCGAGAGCTTGGTATACCAGATTATGACGTCGCAATCGTTTCCATAGGTTCGGACCTAGTCTCCAGCGTGATGGCCTCTGTGCTGCTGAAGACTATGGGCGTTCCCTATATCGTAGCCAGAGCCCACGACGAGCTTCACGGCAACACTCTAGAACGAATTGGCGTTGACCGCGTGGTGCACGCCGAGTCGGAGATGGGCGTCCGCCTGGCACACACGCTGTTCAACCCGAACGTGCAGGAGTACCTGGAGCTGATGCCGAACTTCGGCATTAGCAAGATCCGCGTACCCAACCGCTTCGACGATATGAGTCTGAAGGAGTTGGGATTCTCCAGTCCGAGAGACAAGTACGGCTTGGCAGTGATGGCCATTCGAAGGGGCAAGGACGTCGTTCTGAACCCAGACAGCGACGAACGGCTGCACACCGGGGACTGGCTGGTGCTGGCAGGCAAGGACGACCTTCTGGACAATTTCGACACCTAGACTCATGAGCATGACAGGATCTTCGGCCTAGGAGGGTAGAGCGATGGACATCTCATCAGCACTGGTTGCGGCCAGAGGCAACGCCAACGAAGAGGACGCCATCAAGCTGGCTGGCGAGATTCTTAATAACTCCAAGAGCACCATGTACATCCTCTATTATGTAATTGAGATGGAGCGCGGGCTTCCACTCGACACAGAGGTTGGTGTTTCCTCGGCCAGAGGCGAGCAGGTCCTCAAACGAATGGAGCACTTGGCCAGGCGCTTCAAATGCAAGACTGAAGCCAACCTTCTCCAGGCTAGACAGGCGGGCGGCGCCGTTATTCGAGAGGCCGTCGACAAGAAAGTGGACGCTATAATCATCAACATGCCCTTCAGCAAGTAGGGCACCTTATCTCTGGGCGAGACCGTGCCCTACTTGCTGAAGAACGTTCCTTGCCGCGTCATCCTGTGTCGTGACCAGGCTTACGAGAATCCGAGTGTTTCTTAGAATGAGCAATCGCGCAATCAGAAAATTCGCGTATCTGCGCAGACGGAACATCGATGTTCAATCGGACTGAAGCCACAGAACAAGACTCTCCAATTACAGTCATTATGGGTTGCGGTCGACTTGGCGCTTCCATAGCGCACGGCCTGCTAGACGAAGGACACCGCATCTTCATAATCGACACTCAGGGAAGCAACTTCAACAGGCTACGTTCCGAGCCTATCCAGTCTGGCACGATTACTCCATTGATCGGAGACGGCACGCTTTACGCCGATCTGTTGCGGACGCCGATTCAAGATGCACAGGTCTTCATAGCCGTTTCGGGCAGGGACACACAAAACGCCCTGGCAGCGCAGATCGCCAAGCACATCTTTGAAGCACCCAACGTAATCTGTCGCATGAACGACCCTGAGCGGCAGGCCATGTTTATGGAGTTGGGCTTGAGCGCAATCAGCGGTATCAAGCCTTTCACGGATCTCGTCGTAAGGGCTGCGAAAAACTAATGTATGCCATTATCGTAGGTGCAGACAGGGCCGGTGAGGCAATAGCAGCGTGGCTTATCAATGTGGGGCATGAGGTGACCGTAGTTGACAGGTCGGTTGCAAAGTGCGAGTCTTTGGAGGACTCCTTTGGAGGCGTTGCCGTCCTTGGCTATGGCGCTGAACATGGAGTCCTAGCCAAATCCGGTGCCAATCGAGCTGATGTTTTGATCGCGGCTACGGGCATGGATGACGTAAACCTGGTCTCTTGCCAGATGGCCATGTACAGGTTCTCCGTAGGCCATACCATAGCGGTTATTCAAAATGCCGAATACGAAGAGCTCTTTCAGAACCTGGGCGACAGCACCGTCATAAACGCCACCAAGTTAATAACTGACAATATGATGAGCGCATTATCAGGGATTCAAGAAGAAAATTCCTAACTGCCCTCTCAGGGATTTATGAATGTCCAAACGCATTTCTTTTCTGGGTCCCTTGGGAACGTATACCGAGGAGGCCGCCACCAGGTATGACCCAGAAGCCACCCTGGTCTCCTGCTCAACCATAACCGCCTCAGCCCAAGCCGTGGTCTCTGGAGAAGCTGACGAGGCCGTGTTGCCTATTGAAAACAGCCTGGGAGGCGCAGTCGCCGAAACCCTTGACCTGTTGATTCATCAGGCCGATCTGCAGATACGGGGCGAGATAGTTCTGCCCATTCACCACTGCATCATGGCGAAGTATGACACCAACCCGTCGGATGTTACGGTAGTGTACTCCCACCCCCAGTCGTTGGCTCAGTGCAGAGGTTACCTGGCAAAGAATTACCCCAACGCTCGACTGATCGCGTGGTTAAGCAACTCTGCTGCTGTAGGAGAGATGCAGGCCAGCGAGGAGACAGCGGCAGCCATTGCCGGCAGAAGGGCCGCCGAGCTTTACAAGGCTAATGTTCTCGATCTCGACATCGAGGACAACCCAAGCAACGCCACAAGATTCGTTGTGATGGCCCACACGGATAGCCAGCCTACGGGAACAGACAAGACATCACTCTGTTTTGATTTTGACAGTGACGCCCCAGGCACGCTGGTAATCGCTCTGGGAGAGTTCGCGAACAGGGGAATTAATCTCAACAAAATAGAGTCTCGCCCCACGCGAATGGGACTGGGACGCTACATATTCATGGTAGACATAGATGGCCATCGACAAGATGCCAAGGTGGTGGACGCGCTAGACGCGCTCAGGGGACTCGCTTCCATGCTAAAGGTATTGGGCTCGTATCCACGAGAGGTTTCCTCGTCGATCTAACTGACCACGACGCAGATCAAATAAGAACAGGCCCGGCATAAATATGCCGGGCCTGTTTATTAATCCAATGATCACTAACGGTTTCGAGGTATCCAGACTTGCCCCCCAGGGCTAGGAGCCTCTTCTTCAGCGTTCATGTCCTGGCCGTTCAAGTCAGCACCATCTGGGGCGCTTCTCGTACGGGCGCTAGCAGGGGCCATCTTATCTTTAGCCAGCTCCACAGATGGCCCGACTCGCTCCATCATGCTGGCTGCCATCTCGTCGGCCCGGGAACGCCAAACCTGGCTGCGCTCCGCAAGGTCCGATCTTGTTTCAGAACCCGCCTTAGGAGCCACTAACATCGCCACAAGGCCACCGATAATACCACCAAGGATGAATCCTAACGTAAACGATCCGCCACTCTCATTTTTGTCTGCCACAATCG
>CAUZQF010000213.1:0-4754 GCA_963581905.1 Dehalococcoidia bacterium | reverse complement strand
TAGCGGCGATCGCCGCAAAGCTAGCCAAAACGGAGGCACCTGTAGCGGCTTAGTATTTGCAGTTGGTTTAGGCAAAAAAAGAGGGCTGGTTTAACAATCATCCCTCTTTTCAAGTTTGAAATCCTAACTGAAACTTAGTCCCACATGCCGGTGCTGAGGTAGCGCTCTCCGATGTCGTTGAGAATGGTCACGAAGCAGCCTTTGCGCTCGCGCTTCGCCACCATGTAAACCCCCTGCACATACGCGCCCGAGGACTGGCCCGCAAACATGCCTATGGAAGCCATGAGTTTCGACATCTTGTAGGACTCGTCCACGTCGATCTCCAGCATCTCGTCCACGACGCTATCGTCGAAGATTTTAGGGATGATATGGTCGTCTCCCAAAGGCTTCAGGCCCTCAACGCCGGGCCATTCAGGAGGGTTGATGCCGACGATCTGAATATCGGGATTGTGCTCTTTCAGTCGGTGGCCTATGCCTGTGATCGTTCCACCAGTGCCAACGCCAGCAACAAAGTGAGTGATGCCGGGGGCCTGCTTCAGGATCTCTTCGGCGGTGGTGTCGTAATGAGCCTGGGGGTTGTTGTCGTTGTCGTATTGCGAGCGGTAGTAGTACTTGTCCGGGTCTACCTCGTAGCGACGCCGAACCTCGTATAGCGCCTCGTCGTAGCCCAGCATGGCATCGGTGTAGATGATCTCCGCGCCATGCGCCCTAATGCGTTTCTTTCTCTCCTCACTGGCGTTCTCAGGCATTACCAGCGTGACCTTGTAACCGAGAATGGCCCCTATCATGGCATAAGCGATGCCTGCGTTACCCGAAGTCGCATCCAGAATAGTCTTGCTCTTATCCAACTCGCCGGACAGAATGGCCTCTACCAGCATTCGCATGACGGGCCTATCTTTGAGGGAACCACCAGGATTAAGGTGCTCGTATTTGGCATTTATTTCGGCGTCCCCAATATCCAGAGGAAGTTTCAATTGGACCATAGGGGTGTTGCCAATGGCTAGCAATGGGGGGTATTTAGCTATGAAATCCAGGTACTCTTGGGACAGTGGCAATATAAATCTCCTATGCCTCAGAAGGCATTTAAAGTATAGCCACAGGCTACAGCGCCGTCCAGTGCGAACACCACGCGACCTTTGTACCACTAAATCGGATAAAATGTTTTTGCCCTAAATTGGCGTCAATTATCAGTCCTGCTGGTTGGTCGAAACTACTGCCTAGTATTTAACTGGTTTGAAGATGGTGAGTTTCATGGCAAGCACCACAACAATCAAGAAGATCGAAGAACTTCGAAAACAGATCAACTACCACAACTACAGGTACTACGTGCTGGCGCAACCGGATACCAGCGACGGCCAATACGACGAGCTGATGCAGGAGCTTCGCCTGTTGGAGGCAGACAATCCCGAACTGGTAACCGCGGACTCCCCGACGCAGCGTGTGGGCGCGGAGCCTCTACCTGGCTTCAGTCAGGTTCAGCATCCCGTTGCCATGATTAGTCTGGCCAACGCCTTCAACGATGAAGAGTTCATGGCCTGGCACAAGAGGGTCGCCAACCTGCTGGAGCGCGACCAGTTCGACATGGTTTGCGAGCTGAAGTACGACGGCCTGGCTGTGGCACTGACGTACCAGGACGGCATTTTCGTACAGGGGGCAACGCGAGGAAACGGCCTGGTGGGCGAGGACGTGACGCAGAACCTACGTACCATCAAAAGCATTCCGCTACGTCTACTCAGCACCGACGTGCCCAGCCGCCTGGAGGTGCGAGGTGAAGTCTACTTTCCCAAGTCCGGGTTCCTGAAATTCAATGACGAGCGTGTCGCCAATGGGGAAGAGCCGTACGCCAACCCTCGAAACACGGCTGCTGGCTCCCTCAGACAGCTTGACCCGCGTATGACGGCGTCTCGCCCGCTGGACATCTTTATATATTCGCTGGGCTACGTCGAGGGCGACGGCCTTCCGGACACTCACGCCAAGAGCCTGGAGTACTTCAAGGAGCTTGGCTTTAAGGCAAGCGAAGGCTTTAGGGTGGTGCAGACGCCGGAAGAGGCGATCGACTTCTACAGGTCGTGGGTGGAGGGCGTGGAGGATATCGACGTGGCTGCCGACGGCGTCGTAATCAAGGTAGACGACCTGGACTTTCAGAGGCACCTGGGCATTGTTGGCCGCGAGCCAAGGTGGGCTATCGCCTACAAGTTCCCCGCAGTGCAGTCTGTAACCCAGTTGCTGGACATCGCCGTAAACGTAGGCCGTACTGGCACCATAAACCCTTACGCAGTCCTGGAGCCGGTGGTCATCGGGGGCGCGACGGTGCAGAGGGCGACCTTGCACAACGAGGAGTACATCCGCGCCAAGGACCTGCGCAAGGGCGACTGGATTGTGGTCGAGCGGGCAGGGGACGTCATACCCCAGGTGGTCAGCGTGATTACCAGCCGCCGTACCGGCAAAGAGAAGCCTTTCGAGTTCCCCACGGAATGTCCAAGCTGTGGCGAGGCCGTAGTGAACCCCGAGGACGAGGCCGCAGCATACTGCGTCAATGCATCATGCCCATTGCAGCTGGTGCGCCTACTGGAACACTTCGTCAGCCGAAACACCATGGACATCGATGGCATGGGCGGCAAGTGGGGCGGCATCTTGATTCAGCAGGGACTCATTAAGGACGTGGCCGACCTGTACCTTCTTGAGAAAGAGTCGCTGCTAGAGATAGAGCGCATGGGTGAGAAGAGCGCCGACAACATGATCGCAGCCATTGCGGCCAGCAAGTCGCGTCCACTGGCCCGGCTACTGGCAGCGCTGGGCATTCGGCACGTTGGCTCTGAGGTGGGCGAATTGCTGGCCCGGAACTTCACGTCCATGGACAACCTCATGGCCGCCACGGAGGAGAGCCTAACGGCAATACCGGGTATTGGGCCACGCATCGCCGAAAGCTTCATCGAATACTTCGCTAACGAAGGCAACCAGGCCGTGATAGAAAAATTACGCGATGCCGGTGTGCGCCTGGAAGACGAGCCTCGCGAAGAGCCCGCCGAGCAACCTCTGGTCGGCCTACGATTTGTGGTCACGGGCAGGCTGGAGAAGTTCAGCCGCTCGCAGATCGAGGGCAGGATCAAGGAACTCGGTGGCGCTGTGAGTGCCAGCGTAAGTAAGCGCACGAACTACCTTGTGGCCGGGGCAGACGCTGGTTCAAAACTAGCCGATGCACGAAATCTGGAAGTAGCAGTACTGAGCGAAGAAGAGTTCCTTGCGTTGGCCGACGGCACGCAGCCTGCATGACCTGCCGATAGCCTCAATAGGCTTTAGTTATACTCCACAAAAACGACCCTGTACTGACTTGTGTGGTGGGTGTGAAACTCGCCTTCTGATTCCAGCACCAGCTTGTATCCTGGAACCATGACCTGGATATAGGCCACGCCTGGCTCGGGGTTGCCTAACGAGGCGTCATTCCAATCAACCCTCTCCACGCTTTTCATCTTGGCACCGAAACGGTCTTCACCAATGCGATCACTCAGGTCCTGTACCGCAAAGAAGTAGACGTCCATGTAATCCTTCAAAGGCATGCCGGCTGGCGGCCGCCCATCGGAAAAGCATGCATTGACGTTGTGGATGAAGCTGCACTGATCAGGATCTACGGTTCCCAATATAGTGATCGGCGGGTTAGTTGAAGCGGCAGGCGCGAGGGGTTCGATATAGTCATCCGGCATAACTCCTAATCTAATCACAGGATCAGGTCGCTGCGATGGCCCCTCCGTCCGGGTGAGGCACCCCGTGCCCAGCAGCGCGAACATCGCGGTAACCAGTATCATTCCAGAGATGTTGAGCTTCATCCAATTTGCTCCCTACTACGTGTTGTCGATCATATATATAGACGCCGCTAACAACCAAATTGTTCCATTTGAACTTGTTGGCTCCAAAAATCATCCAACGATATGCATATGAATAAACTTTTGGCGAATATAGCTTCGTGGCGGAATCCTCTACTGTTGCTTGTACTGATACTGGTAGCGGGCGCAATAGTAACCTTGTGGCCGTCGTACCTGGCACACGCACAGGCACCCGAGAAAAAGCCTGTTGGGGAATTCACCCTGGGCAAGACCATGGCGACGGCTCGTGGATTCCACACCGTTACCCTGCTTCAGGACGGACGTATGTTACTAACAGGTGGAGGTGACGGCATCTCACTGCTCAGCTCAGCCGAGACCTTCGAGCCCAACACCGGACGGCTTGCTCTCACAGGCCCCATGAGTCTGGGCCGCCTGAATATCACCGCGCCACGCTTCTGGGTAACGGCGGTGTGCTGATTACAGAAGGCGATGACGGCAACAGCGACTTCTTCCGCTTTGCTGAGATTTACAACCCGACCGCCTCCGCCTTCACCGTAGCATCAGACATGCTTGTGGGCCGTTCCAATCACACGACGACGCTGCTGAGAGACGGGCGAGTCCTCATCGTCGGAGGACTGGGCGACAAGTTAGTCAGCATTGTATCAGCCGAGGTCTACGATCCTGTCTCAAGAGAGTTTGCGGCGGCTGGCAGCATGAACGTGTCGCGCAGCCACCACACCGCCACGCTGTTGGACGGCGGCCTCCTTATGATTGCAGGAGGAACAGCCCTCAGCATAGAAACCGTCGGCGAGAAGGCAGTGGGGGAGATAGAGTTGCTTAGCGTGGACAACAAGCAATCACGGATAATAAGTCAGAAAACAATCCCCCGGGCGACCCATTCATCCTCGCTCTTGCCCGATGGCCGAGTGCTTC
>CAUZQF010000212.1:0-4796 GCA_963581905.1 Dehalococcoidia bacterium | reverse complement strand
CCCGGCTTCGCCATTGGAGAGGGTGATGTCAAGCTCTCCGCGGTTGTAGGAGCCGCCACTGGCTTTCCCGTAGTGGCGGTGGGGTTGGTCTATCTTATATTATGGGAGGAGTGGTAGCGATGCTACTCATCACTATGAGGGGGAGCCGCCGAAAGGAAATAATCCCCTTCGGGCCATTTATAGCCGCCTCTGCCATGATCTCGCTGTTATGGGGGGGCACCATTTTGAGCTGGTATCTGGCCCAGTTCGCCATTCTGCAAATGGCAATTCGAAAATCTCTCACTCTGCCGTTACATGTCGTCTATTAATTCCCTAAACGCAAGAGTGCCTAACTCCGGTGTTACCGGCGGCAGGCAACGGGCAAAACTGAGCTCGAACTGGTTTACGGAAAGACCAACTGGTCTTGTTTGGTGCTCGATTCTGCTTTTGCGCTCCTGTAGTGAATGTGCCGGTGGTTGTCATTTGGTTTGCGGCTCGTTTGCGTCGATATCCGCATTCAATGACATGGTTAATTAAGTCTCAGGTCAAATACGCCTAAGCGTTTTCCCCGTTGAGTCTCAACCACGCCTCGCCCTCATGTTTCACCGGCCATTGATATCATTAAAACAGACGGGTCTTATTAGGCCCATGTAGTGTTCACCGGTCTGCGCTGTGGTTTCCACCTAAACACCGCTGATACCAACACCCGTAAGAGTTTGGCAAGGTAATTTCTCAACAGCCGGAGCCGGGTAACGGACTGGAAACCGCCCTTTTGCATTGACAGGCTGAATCTTTTAGAATTTACGCGTATCTAATTGGTTGGGAATGGCTCAATATTCGAAACATTCCATTCATAATACCTGATACTACATTTATCAAAGAGGTGACTGGATTTGGCTAACAATATTCTTGTTTATTCGACCCTGGGGTGTGGATACACCGACATCGTAATAGCCGAATTGAAAAAAGACGGTAAGGAATATGAAGAGGTCAACCTTTCGCTTCACCCGGAGCGATGGGACGAAATTCTCGAATACACTGATGGAGTTAAGCTGACGCCAGTGGTAATCGACGGCGACGACGTTGTTGTTGGCGTGAATGGCATAGGCTGCGTCTCTTAGAGACCTTTCGCCGGTATTTTAGGCTGAATGTCACATTTCTCAAGAGGCATGGAGTGAAAATTGACCGATAACGTTGTTATTTACACCCATCCGGAGTGCACTATCTGTGTCTCCGTAAAGATGGAGCTGGATGAAAAAGGCACGACCTACAGAGAGGTGGATCTGGCTATCGAGCCGGATAAGTGGGCCGAATTGGAAGCCCTGACTGACGGGGAACGCATTACACCTGTTCTCGTTGAAGATGGAAAAGTTACTATTGGCTACCATGGTATAGGCTGCAGTTTTTACGACTAGGTTTTCACATAAACCTGCTGGTTGAACCAGGCCAGGGGGAGAACATATGACTGGAATTGCGAGACCAATTGTCAAAATTGGCGACGAGGCTCCGAGTTTTACGCTGCCAATTGTTGATGGACACGCCGGATTGGAAGAATTGTCTCATTCTGATTACAAGGGAAAAAAGGTAATAATCTTTATGTGGGCTTCCTGGTGAGCCTGCAGAAATCAGTTACCAGTTTGGCAACAGTGGTATCAGGATAATAGGGAAAAAGGGATCGAGATCATATCAATAGCCATCGACGTGCAAGGAGATGACAAGATTTTGCCCTACGTTCAGCGAGCCAATACCGAGTTCCCTACGGTAAAAGACGAGGAAAACCTCCTGGGGCAACTCGATGGCTTTAAGGCCGTTCCTAATGGGTTTCTCATCGATGAACGAGGAATCCTTCAGTATAAGAAATTAGGTGCCTTCGACATTCGCAGAAACGAATTTCTTGCCGTCGTGGACCAGTGGGCCGACGCTACAGGGCAGTTGTTATCGGATGCGACGGACCCGGATCTATCGCCATATCACGTCGAAGCCCATGAGCTATTCCGACAGGGAACAGCCTTGCAGAAGCAGGGGCAGCACGCAGAGGCGATGGCGCTCTGGAGGCAGGGTGCTGAATTGGAGCCCGACAACTGGATCATCCGTAAGCAGATCTGGGCAGCAGAATATCCCGATAAATTCTACGGTGCTGAAGTTGACTTTGATTGGCCAAAGGAACAGGTGTCCAAGGGACTCTAGCCAGCACAGCCGGTCATAATTAAGCTCGACTGCTTTAAAATGGCCACGCTTTTTCAGCCCGGCGCCTCTCGTGACAGGAACGACTGATGCCGCGCTATTTGGGAAGCTCTTTCTCTTGTAGCATTGGTGGGTCGGGACGCCGCCTTGCGCTCCTCTGTTTTGCGTTGGCTAAGGCCAGTTGCTGAGAGGCAACGCCGTTCACGGATTGCGTATCAACTCTAGTCCTTTGATATTTAGAGAAGCGTCTCCGGCTATTTGTTGCCGCTGATGTGCTGGCGGCCTACATGGCGCAGCACCAGCCCTCGTCGGTTCCTGCACAACCACAAATAATGCCGACGCAGGGTCATTGCTTAAATATATTTCATCAAATAAAGTGAATTATCATGAGATGGTTGCGGTGGTCCCTCGCCTTCCTTATGGTAGACCTGCTGGTGGTGCTATTCATGCTGGCCTTGGTAATATGGCAGCTAAACTCCACTGTATTGCGTTCTACCTACTACTCCGAATTACTTGAACGATCTGACGCCTATAATTTCCTTCTTGTGGACCTGCCAACCGTTGCCATTGGCGAGTTTAGTGCTTCGAATTCCGGTGAAGCCGCCCTAATGGACAGGCCACTGGAGTCGCTGGGCATTGCGCCTGAACAGGTCGTCTCCTCACTGAACGTAGCCCTGCCGGCTCCGTGGGTACAGGGTGTGTCCGAGCACACTATCGACCAGTTGGGCGGGTACTTGACCGGCGAGCGGGACGAGTTCGTTGTGGCGATTCGGTTTGATGACCGGGCCGGAGCACTGTCCACGGAATTCAAAGGCCTTGTTCTTCAGTCTGACGCCTACGACCTGGTATTCGATGAGTTCGTCGCGCCAACAATCTTGAACACCGTCGAGCGCGGAATGCCAGTGGAGCTGGAGCTTACTGGTGATCAGGTCCTGGCATCAGTAGCTCGAATAGCCCCCAGAGACTGGGTCGAACCTCAGTTCGTAGCCGCTGTGGACGAGATCACTCCCTACCTGCTGGGCAAGGCTGACGGATTTGAAATCGTCATTCCGCTGGACGATCGAGTGGAAATGGGTCTGCAGGAAATGAAGGGACTATTGAGGGCTTCTGGCGCGTATGAGAGCCTATACGAACAGCTGATCGACCCTCTTGTATACGATAGTCTTGGAGGCAGTATCCAGCTCCCATACGGCATCCTCCTGGACGACAAAGACATTGCTTCTGCTCTCCGAGAAGTTGCACCTCCAGAATGGACACAGGAGCGATCCGAGCAGATTATCGATGACGCTACACCCTTCTTTATGGGAAGAGTAGATTCCTTTACCAGCGTGGTGCCACTCTCTGACATAAAGACACGAGCGGTTGAAGAGCTTGAAGAAGCCGTTTCCCGTGAGCTAAACGATGTCGTAGCCGCCCTCCCGGACTGCAAAAATATCTCTTTGCAGAAGATCCTCTCCAGCGGGCTGCAGGGCCGTATCGAGTGTCTACCGCAGGACTCTACAGTACAGAATTTTACTGATATTCTTACGGATAGGGTGGCCGGCGTTGTCAACGCCAGCATTGTGCAGGCGATTCCCGATAGTATCGTTTTCACCCTTGACGACCTGTATGAAACTCTATCTTACGCAGGTGTCCAGAACGGGTCAAATATAGTCGACTCAGTAAGGTCGAGGGTCCGCGAAGACTGGGTTTACACCGATGAAGATATGGTGATCAATCTGGGCGAGTTAGCATTTCAGGAGACTGACGGCAAAACAGCCTCCCGGGTGATCGGGCAGGTCCAGTTGATGATGTCAGAGGGCTGGACCTTCGATGAGTCAAATCTTAATGCGTATGCAGCTTCGAATTACCCTGAGGTCAAGCAGGACTTGGAAAAGGTGCGCAACTATTTGAAGCTGGCACGACTTTTGGGTTTCCTTGCCTTCCTTCCTGTAGTGCTTGTCGTGGCTGGTATCGCCTACGTTGGTGGAAGGGACTGGCCCGTGCGTTTCACATGGGCATTCGGATCCATGATCGCCGCGTCACTGATAACTCTTGTCTTGTTTGGAGTTGTCTATGGCGTCATTGTGGACAATATGCTGGGTGGATTGCAGGGGCGCATCGTCGGTGAAGTCGCCGGTGGCTCAAGCTTCCCGGCCACCAGTGTCATGATCGCCAATAAGCTCATCGAAGTTGTTCAGACCCTATACAACGATTTCTCTGGCGGAATGATCAATAGGTCACTGGTGGTCCTTGCCATTAGCATATTTGGTCTCATAGCTACCATTGGCTGGGATTCCATCGTTGAGGCATACGATAAGTTTCCACGAAGCCGGGTTTTGGATAGAATACGTCGGCGGTAATTCCGCTATCCAAATTCCGGCCCCTGGCTGAGCGCACACGTCGTTGCCGCTTCCCACGGGTCGCACCGTAGGAGCACTAATGGTAAGAATTCGTCAGATTAAAGATCACCAGGACGTCGCCCCCGAGCACCGCGACATATTCGATTCCATAGCGGTGAGTCGGGGTCGAGTAGGAGGGCCTTTCTCGGTCCTTCTCAACAGTCCCGAAGTTGCTGGTCGGGCAGCGCATCTAGGCGCATATTTGCGCTTTGAGTCTACCCTACCCGATGCAGATAAAGAGCTGGCAATTAT
>CAUZQF010000211.1:0-4808 GCA_963581905.1 Dehalococcoidia bacterium | reverse complement strand
GTTAGGCTGGCCGCCGTCAGGCTGGCCTCGTACAGGAAGGCCTCCGCCAGGTTGACCCCCCTCAGCACGATACGTTTCAGGAGGGCGACTGGTTTTGGGCCGTTAGGCTGGGTATCGTCGTTACCGTCCTGCGCCATGCGACGGCCTATCAGATCTGCATCCCGCAAGAACCCAAATACGGCATTTCTGTGGTCGATGTTCGCCAAGACCCGTATAGTCGCCGCCGTCCTGGCCCGCATAACCTGCACTGTCTGAGGCTGGTCCAGTCCACCGTTGACAATCAGCGTGCCCATGCTGTTTAGGTAGCTGTTCAGCGTCTCCTGTTGTACCCGTTCCTTGCCAATCTCACGGTCCGTCCTGTTTTCTGAAAACTGGAAGATTGTTCCGATGATGACGATGGTTATCGGGATCAGGAGCAGCTGCATCCAGTCCCAGAAGCTTTTCGTCTCGAATCCAGAATACCAGGAGCCATCTACAAGCAGCGCCACCACGACCGCAATCGCCGTGGCCAGGAACAGAACGCCGCCGACAATCAGTTGGTGCGTTAGGCTGGAGTTCACCCACTTGATTAGCCGCAAAGGGGAAAACCATTTAAGTACTCGCGTCATGTCGGGCATTATACATGCCGGTATGGGATGCGGGCTTTACCGCCATGTCATTCCGAGGAGGTACGACGAGGAATCTAAAGCAAATGCTTGCTTCATACGAATCGCCTTAGATTCCTCGCTTTTCTCGGAATGACGGGGCAGCGTCTCTCATAAAAAAGCCCGTCTTGTTGAAATCGGCAAGGCGGGCTTTTGCCAATCCCTTTACAAAACTAACGCCAGTAGCGGGCGATGTTCTCCTCTTCCTTGGTCATCATCTCCAGCACAGCAGGCCTGTTCTCGCGGGTCTGCTCCAGCGCGCGACGGATCGCCGGGCCAACCTCGTCCGGGTTGTCCACACGCTCGGCGTAGGCACCCAGGCCCTCGGCCACCTTGGCGTAGTCGCCGCCCAGTTTGTTGCTGCTCCAATGTTCGGTGGCGTGGGGGAAGTGGTCGTAGTAGTGAGTCATGACGCCGTTATTCAGGACGATAGTCAGCGTGCCGATGTTCGACCGCGCTGCCGTCTCGATATCCATGGCGGCCATGCCGAATGCGGCGTCGCCCATGATATTGATAACCGTTTTGTCTGGCGCAGCTAGCTTGGCGCCCATCGACAGGCCCAGGCCGTAGCCCAGTTGCGTAGACTTGCCCCAGCCCAAGTAACCGCGGGGCTTCGTAACAGGCCAGAAGGGTACGATCTGCTCACGAGGGTAGCCAGAGTCGTGGGTGACGATGGCGTTGTCCACGTCGACGTTGGCTATCATCTCGTTGATGACGCGGTACGGGCTGATGGGCACCTCGTCGGATGTCAGGCTAGGACCCCACACAGCCATGAACTCCTCATGCAACTTCGCTATCTCAGCACGGACGCCGTTGATGTCACCGCGGCCCTCCGCACCAAGCTGCCGTCTGACCTCTTCGATCATCTGTCCAAGTACGATCTTGGAGTCGCCGATAGCGCCGTAGTCGGTGCGATAGTCCTTGTTGACGTCTTCGGCGCAGTTGGTTGAGTGTGCCAGCGTGACACCTGACGGCATCGGGGCGTTGAAGTTCGATATGGTGAAGCTGGTTCCCATGCCCAACACGAAGTCGGTAGATTCCAGGAATCGTGCGGCCATCAGAGTGCCCGACGACGCGGCCGTGCCAAGGGATAGCGGATGCGTCTCAGGGAAGGCGCTCTTGCCAGCCAGGGTAGTCATCACGGGTATATTGGTTAGCTCTGCGAACTCCACAAGCTCGTCGGTGGCCTCGGCGTATAGCACGCCCTGTCCAGCATTGATGATGGGGTTCTTGGCATTGAGTAATGCCGTTACGAGATCTCGAACGTCCTCTTGGGACGCGCCGGACTTATGGACTTGCACTGGCTTGTAGTCGAGGTTGCTGGGAAATTCGGCGTGGGCCACGTCGCCAGGAAACTCCAGTAGCACTGGCCCGGGTCGCCCATGCTTGAGTTGAGTCATGGCTCGACCGACCATTTCGGGGATGCGCTCAACCATGTTGATGAGGCCGGCCCACTTGGTGATGCCCTGGTAGTTGGGTACTGACTCGAAGTTAGGGTGAACGCCCTGCCGAGACGCCGGTTGCCCGCCTGGAATCAGAAGGATAGGAACTGAATCAGCGAAGGCCTGCGCCACTCCACTGAAAGCGTTCTCAGCACCAGGCCCGGTTTGCATGGTGAATACGCCGATCTTCTTGCCGTTGTTGATGCGGCTGAAGCCGTCGGCCATATTGACGCCCGCGCGCTCTTGCCGACACATAACAGGACGTATGCCTTCCACAGAGCAGGCGTTGATTAACGTCTGCGCTGGAAAGCAGGAGATCCACTCCACGCCCTCAGCCTTGAGAATCTTTGCCATTACCTGATCACCGTTCATGGAAATCTCCTTTCGGACGCTAAAAGCAAACAGCCATCAGAAGTCAGCAGGTGGTTCGAAGTTGAGCTGAACGCTGATGGCTGAAAGCTAAATGCTTGTTTGCCTACCGTTGTCTAATAAACTTCTGTATTCGTTGGCCTTCCAAGACTTCGCCTACGTACAGGTCGCCGCGGGAGTCGATGGCAGCGCCGTGCGGTGCAACGAACTGGCCTGGCTCGTGGCTTTCGACATCGCCCCACTGGGACAGCACCTTGCCAGTAGTGGCCTCGACAATGGTCATGCGATGCTTTAGCTCGGAGACATATGCCTCCCCGTCGGGTCCGAACGTCACTGTCGTGGGCTGCTGGAATCCGGTCCACATTGCCAGGAATTCACCCTCCTGGTCGAATATCTGAACTCGGTTGTTTTCACGGTCGCAGACAACGACTCTGCCTTCGTGGTCGATCCCAATGCCATGTGGCAGATGGAAATCGCCGGGGTTGGACTTGCCTGGCTCGCCCCAGGACAGAATTAGCGAACCCGTTGAAGTGTACTTGTGCACTCGGCTGTTGTTGTAGCCGTCGGATACGAAAATGTCCCCACCGTCGCCAATCGCGACGTCGGTAGGCATATTGAAGGGCCCACCGGGCTTTCCAGCCAAGTGGCGCTGCGGCTGCTCACCAGTGTCTGATGGCTTGTCCCTGGAGCCGAGCGTTAGCAGGAGTTCGCCCTTCTGGTTGTACTTCAGTACAACGTGGGAGTTCCTGTCGACTAGAAATATATCACCGTTGTCATCGACGAGTACGCCGTGCGGCTCCTTGTGTTCCACGTTCCAAGAGTTGATCAGATCACCCTCGCGGGTAAAGATCACCAGGCTGTGGGTCCCGCGGTTGTAGACGTATACGTTGTCGTCCTTGTCAACGGCCACACCGGCAACCTGCTTGAACTCCATACCGTCCGGCAATTTGCCCCAGCCGCTGTCAAGTTCGTAAGTATAATCCCCGCTTCCAAAAGCCATTCTTAGCCCCCTATCTAAACCTATGCAATAAGCATTGAGAAATGAGTCCGTGCCCCTATGGAGCGCGTGTTCTTGGTAGGACGCTAATATAAGGGTGCACAGGGGTGGTGGTCAAGCGGGTGGCGACGTGGAACAGGTGTATAAGTCAATTCCGGCGGTTGGCAAACGAGATGTCCTGGGGCTGTCGCTTACGTCTGGGTCGGCGATATGCCGAAGTCGTGAACGAACTCCATTCCACTTAACGTCTCCGCCAGCTTGCGGTATTTGTCCGTGTTCTTGGTCCGAATGGTCATTTCGTACTTCATCATATGCGCATCAACTTTGTAGGCCGTGGTGGTGCAGGTGAAGTCATGGTCTGTGACCATGGCCTGAAATTCGTCTTCGGGAGTGGACGCGTCCTGGCTGAACCGGACTCGAAGTCGCGCGAAGCTGTATGTCGGCGTCTTGGTCTCCACAAGCCTCAGCACCGATAGCGTACCGACGGTGATAATCACTGCTATCAAGGCCGCGAACAGCATGCCCACCCCGATCATGATTCCTATAGAGGCGGTCATCCATATGGATGCTGAAGTGGTTAACCCGCGGATGGTCAGCCCCTCTCGCAGAATGACGCCAGCGCCCAAGAAGCCGATGCCTGTCATGATGCCCTAGGCCATGCGAGTGGGATCTGTTCGGATCGCTTCGACGGGAATGGTGGTTATGACGTCGAACTAGAAGACGGTGATTAGCATCAGCAAACTGGATGCGGTGGCCACCAGCGCGTGCGTGCGGAAGCCCGCTGGCCGTCCAAAGTAGGTCCTTTCGATACCCACGATGGCCCCTGCGCCTGAGGCCATTAGCAGACATACCGCCATTGTTATGAAATGTTCTTCCACGTCAGTTTGTATCCCGTCTGGAATTTCCCTGTTAGGTCAGCCGGTAGAATTTTGCCGCTGTGTCGTGAAACAGCGATGACCGCTCGCTATCCGAATAGCCTTTTGACATGCGTTTGAACGCGTTCCACATGACGTTGTACGAGAACGACGCCTTGTCCACCGGGAAGTTGCTTTCGAACATGCACCGGTCCGCGCCGAAGGTCTCAATGCACCAGTTGTAATAAGGCGCAGTTCTCTCGGCCAGCTGCTCAGAGGTTGGCGGCTTGTCCTGCTTGTGCCAGTCGAAGCCGTAGGTCACCATTCCGCAACCGCCGACCTTTACGACGACGTTGGGGTTTTCCGCCAGTGCGACCATGTCTTCTTTCCACTTTGGGAATATCTCGTCGCGCCTGCCAGCATAAGGCCCTATGCCAAGTGGCCCGCCAACGTGATCAATGACTATGCGAGTGTCGGGAAAAGCCTTGGCCAGGTCAGCCAG
>CAUZQF010000210.1:0-4814 GCA_963581905.1 Dehalococcoidia bacterium | reverse complement strand
TGGCTGGTGGATTCGCCAACTACATCAACGAAGCTAACGCTGTTGCCATCGGATTTATCGCCAACCTTCCGCCAGAGCGTATCCTCAAGGTAGGCAACACTTCTCTGGAGGGTGCTACCATCATGCTACTTTCCGTGGAATTGCGAAAGCGCATGGAATCGATGGTGCGCCAGATAGAGCATGTGGAACTGGAAACCACTCCTGACTTCTTCGACATATTTGTGGACGGCTGCATGTTCAATCCAATGATTAGCCCTACTGAGTAGTGCTATTATGTGACAGCCACTTACCCAAGCCCGACCGACACATGTGCAATTGGGCAAGTGCCAATTATCTAAAAACAACTGGAGATGAAAATGTCCTTCAAGGTACTGGTAACCGACTACGTATGGCCCAACACTGAGCCGGAGCGCGCCGTTCTGGCGAAGATCGGCGCCGAGCTAATCGAGGCCCCTGACGCGAGCGAAGACACGCTGGTTTCCATGGTAGTCGACGTGGATGCCATTCTCACCTGCTTTGCTCAGGTCACGGAAAACGTAATCAGGGCCGCGAAGAACTGCGTCGTCATAGGGCGCTTCGGCGTCGGCTTCGACAACATCGTTGTGGACGTAGCAACCGAGTTGGGCATCGCGGTGACGTATGTTCCCGACTACTGTGTAGAAGAGGTCTCCGACCATGTGCTGGCGCTGCTGCTATCCTGGGACAGGCGAATTCCCCTGTTCGACAACTCCGTCCGAACTACTGGATGGGGTAGCATCCCGTTAAATATGCCTATGCTCAGGCTGCGAGGGAAGAAGATGGGACTGCTGGGCTACGGACGCATCGGCAGGATGGTTGGCCAGAAGGCGCAGGCCTTTGGACTCGATGTGCTGGCCTACGACCCCTACGTGCCAGCCGACTCCGCTCCTACCGGCATAACCATGACAGATATGGACACCGTGTTGAGGGAGTCGGACTTCATCTCCATTCACTCACCGCTAACACCGGAAACAGAGAACCTTATCAGTACGAGGGAGCTCGCCTTGATGAAGCCCACCTCATTCATCATCAACTGCGCGCGAGGCCCGCTGATCGACGAAGAAGCCCTCCACGACGCCTTGAGCAACAACCGCATCGGTGGCGCAGGTCTGGACGTGCTAGTCGACGCTCATCCCTCCCCTGACAACAAGCTGCTCAAGCTCGACAACGTCATCATTACGCCTCATGTGGCCTTCTATTCGCCAGAAGCCGTGCTGGAGCTAGAGGAGCGCGCCGCTGGAGAGGTAGTGTCGGTACTGCAAGGCAAGATGCCAGACAACCTGGTCAACCCCGACGTGCTCAAGCACGCCAGCCCCAGGCACAGCCTGCCTAAGGGATAGCCGGATACCAGGCTTACGACGCTTGAGCTGAACGTCAACAGCCTTCCCATCCAGCAAACGAGCGGCGCTAATGCGGAGCATCGGCCTCGGTTCATGTCATTGGTGCGCCCGCGCCCATGGTCCGTTTCAAGAATATTGACGCGCATTAACTATCAAATACAATCCACATATACAGAATATACAAACCTCAGAAAAAAGCTCGTTCCCCCTCGTGCGGCTTCTGGTTGGAGTCCCGTTAAAGGCGCATCGGCCTATCCGAAGAATTCGAAACAAAGCTCCGAGGAAGCACTACTTTCGCCTCACACGTATTGCTCCATTCGAAAGATGTAAGAATCACGGGTTGAGTCGATAAAAGCGGAACTGCGCGTTCTCGATGTCAATATATCTACGCTGCTGAAGCCAGCCGCCTATGCGTAATCGAGTACCGTTGATGGCCTGAATACTGTGCCGGTCTGGGCAGAACCAGGGAAGCCCATGGCCTGGGGCAGGCAGTGCAGCACACTGAAGTTGTAAAACATGTGCCCCTTCTCTATTCGTTTATGTTCGATCTGAATTTTCCCGCGACATTATACGCCACCTAAGCCGTAGACGTGGATGCGTTCGGTTTGTATTAAGCACGCCAACACAGATTCACTACCCGCGCCTCACACCTATTGGCCCACTTGAAATACCCAAAACATTGTTCCTAGGAAGTATGACTACCGCTTACCACGTATTGACCCAATCGAAAAATCAAAAAACTTCAAAATAAGTTAAAATATCCGAACTATGGATAATGTGATAATAAAGTTCCATGAGCTGGCCCTCAAAGGCAAGAATCGGCCCATGTTCATTCGACGACTCGCCCGCAACCTGAAGCAGGCGGTAAAAGGCACCGGTGTAAAGAAAGTCTGGATCGGCCACATGCTGGTCGGCATGACGCTGGCCGAGGACGCAGACTGGCCTGAGATAAAAATTCGTATTCGCGACTGCTTCGGCGTGGCCAAGTTCTTTCCGACGCACAAGCTTGGTTTGGACCTTAACGAGGTCAAGGCGCTGCTTCCTGCCGAGCTGAAGTCGCGCAAGTTCGAGAGCTTTCGCATTTCAGCGCACCGCTCCGACAAGCGATTCCCGGCACGTTCCTTTGATATCAACCGCGAATTGGGTACCTTTGTACAGGAGATGACCGGAGCCGCTGTAAAGCTGAAGAACCCCGACTTGGAGATTTTTCTGGACATACACCACGACGGCATCCTGGTCTACTTCGACGAGGTGCAGGGTTACGGCGGCATGCCCGTGGGCGTGAGCGGCACAACCATGGCGCTGCTCTCAGGAGGCATCGACTCGCCGGTGGCGGCGTGGTACATGATGAAGCGGGGTAGCACATCGAAGTTTGTGCACTTCCATAGTCATCCGCTGGTAGACACCTCGTCCATTGAGAAGGCGGAGGAGTTGGCCCAGATGCTGACTCGATACCAGTACAATTCCGAGCTTTACCTGGTGCCCTTCGGCAGGCTGCAGCAGCAGATAATTGTCTCCGTGCCGCCGTCGTACCGCGTGGTGCTTTACCGACGATTCATGGTGCGCATAGCAGAGGCGCTGGCCCGCAAGCACAACGCAACGGCGCTGGTCACAGGCGAGAGTCTTGCTCAGGTGGCGTCGCAGACGCTGGACAACATCACGGTTGTGGACGACGTGGCGCGCATGCCTATCCTGCGCCCGCTGATCGGCTTCAACAAGAACGAGATCATCGAGGTTTCGCAGGAGATCGGCACTTTCCCAGTGTCCATACTTCCTGACCAGGACTGCTGCACGCTGTTCGTACCCAAGCACCCCATCATTCATGGCAACATAAGGACAGTGGAGAAGCTGGAGGCCCTGCTCCCCGTCGAGGAGATGGTCGCCTCCGCCCTGGAGAAGGTCGAGCTACGAGAGTTCAGCTTTCCGTAGTAGGTAGGGGCGGCAGAGTACAGCCGCTCATTCGGGTTCGCACGGCGTCCACACCATATCAGCCCCGCCTGAGCCATCACCTTCCACAAGCATTTGATATTGATCCGGAAAGACAGAGGGACTTAGCGGATACGATGCAAATGGATTGTGGTAGACGTGGACTTCGTGAAGATGATGTTGCCCTCCCTATTTATATTGGTCAAATGCTACCGCACTCACGTTCTTGTAACATCGTTGGCCTTCCTCAGTCAGATAAAAGATCCCATCATTCGTGTTCGAGCCATGAGCAGAAATAGCTTCGCCATTGGAATTTCTATTGACGACAACGCTAGGCCTACCAAATAAGGCAGCCTGTTCGCCTACGGTGCCGGACCCGTTAGGCTGCCAGATGCCGATCACAAATGGCTTATCCTGCACCCCATACCTACGCGCCTTCTCCTCGATGTTTGCATATAGTTTTTCGCCCAGGCCAGATACCCCGCCAGTCATATAAATGACTAACGGTGAATCCTCGATGCCGGGAGGACGGTCGAAGTCAAACTCGATAGTATACTGTGTTCCCCTGGACATTATGGTCATTACGAGACGTACAGAAGGCTTCCCGTTTCTATCAAATTTATCTATTTCACTTTGAAAAAAATCGACAATTTGTTCTTGTATTTCGGAAAATCTTGAAAGCGGCGGTGCCACTTGTCCAGTTCAAAACACTACAAAAAACGGACCGTTGACCAACGGAACCAATAGAGGCTTCAGGAGCCTACAAAATTCATCCTGCTCAACAAAGTTTTTTCCATCTCCGATAATCGCGACTCGAATAGGAATTGTTCGCCATTAAAGTCGACTAAGAATTCTGGCCGATGGGAAGTACCTGGTAATTCTGGATGCCAGTTAATATCCGCACCCTGCGAAACTAATAGGTGATGAAAGTACAGCTCCGGATGAACAGATCGAAAATCATCCGATTGGGGGTCGCGTAAAGCTCTTTCTATACGGCGTTTTTCCTTTAGGTCAGCAACACCCCTTAGCCATTCATCCCATTCTTCGACGCATGCCGGACATAATTTATTTGGCACGTCAGCGTAAAATTCAGCTAATGTCGATTCCGCCATTCCCGATTCCCTTTCATTTGTCTACGAGAGATTTTTTCGTAACCCTACCGCACACATATTGCAATCTTCAAGGGCAGAAAATCGAAGTAGACGAATCCCGCTGGACATACAAAAATCAAATCATGGAGTGGCTTTGGCCGCCGTCGATGACGATACAGGAGCCGGATATCAGGCTAGAGCGCTCTGAGGCGAGAAACGCCACCAGGTCGCCCAGAGGCTCAGGGTCGCCGAACTTGCCCATGGGCAGGTTGTTCTTGATGAAGTCCTCAACTACCTCTTTAGGCTGCTCTGCCTGGAACCGCTCCCAGGTGCCACCCTCATGAGAGATGGAGCCCGGCGCGATGCTGTTTACCATGACACCATCCTTGCCCAGCGTCTGCGCGGCATGCTTGGTTGCGCCTATTAAAGCGGCCTTGGC
>CAUZQF010000209.1:0-4825 GCA_963581905.1 Dehalococcoidia bacterium | reverse complement strand
CTCTAATCGCCCGTGCTTCGGCGGTAGTGACCGACACCGGCGGCGTGTTGCCACATACGGCGATTGTGGCTCGCGAGTTCGGCATACCCTGCGTAGTGGGCACCGGCAACGCAACTTCTATAATCGTGGATGGCGGCGAGGGGAGAAGTAGAGCCACTTTTCTGATACTGAGCGGCATCACGTCCGTTCATGAGGCGCTACGGTCATAGGGCAGGGACCTGTGGTGAGGAAGAAGAGGGAACCGGGACGGCGAACGAGTCGCCGCCCCGGTATGCTAGAAGACTTAGATATCTATTCCGAGGAGCTTCGCAGCAGTCCCACTGAGGATCTTGATCCGGTCCTCGTCGCTGAGCCCAGGAATCTCCATGATGTGGTCGACCGGGGTAATGTTCCATGGGAACGGGTAATCTGTCCCCAGAACCACGTGATCAATCCCTGCTTCGGCGATCAGGTGCCGCATGCCCTCACCAGTAAACATGATCGAGTCGAAAAACAGTTGGCCATCTCGGATATATTCTGTCGGCATCTTCTTAGGATAAGGCCCGACCTTGTCCGGGAAGGTCTTGATAACCGCGTCCGAGCGGTTGGCATAAGATGGCAGGTAGCCGCCGCCATGCGAGGCGCAGATCTTGAGGCCCGGATAGTTGTCCAGCGTCCCTTCGAAGATCATATGCGACAGCGCTATGGTAGTTTCCAGCGGGTTGCCAATAGTGTTCGTCAGGAAACCATTGCCGGATAGACGTCCGCTGGGTTCCAGCTCGCGGGTGCCACCAGGGTGCATGAAGACGAGCACTCCCAGCTCTTCGCATTTGGCCCAGAACGGGTTGAATCTCGGGTTTGCTAGCTCCTCACCATCGACACTGCCACCGACGCTCACGCCTCGGAATCCAAGGTTCTTGACTGCGTGTTCGATCTGTTCCGCTGCGAGGTCGGGATACTGCAGTGACGAGGTCGCAAAGGCAACGAATCGGTCCTCTCCCGATGAGCAAAACTCGACCAGAGCCTCGTTCTGCACGCGGATCAGATCGGCAACAGCGTCACGCTCCGCACGGTACCAGTAGGGATTGATGCTAAGGGCCTGCACATCGACACCCGTCTGGTCCATTTGCGCCAGGCGGTCGCTGAGGTTGGACCACATAAGCCCTGAGGCTTCCAGGGGGTGGCCAATCAACTCCGCGGCCTCCGGTACGATACAGTGCGCGTGCACGTCAACGGTCTTGATTCGCTTGCCATTAATGACGACCTCGCGGCGGCCTCTTGTTTGCGCCTGGCTCGAACCTCCGCCTCCACCGCTGGAGCCGACCTCACAGTCGGCAAAGGCCAATCTCATTCCAGTATTCATGTTTTCGTTAATAGGCATTTCCAGTGCTCCCGTTCTTAAGATAGTTGTTGGCAGATGCAAGAGTGGTCAAACATCCTCGCCCATTGTAATCGCTACGGCTGTTACATGCTCTAGCACGCGTTTAATATGGTCAAGTCGTTGTCTAATGACAAATAGACGTCAAAACAAAAGCCCGTGGGATATCCCACGGGCCTGTTTATTGTGCGGTTGGTTGTTGGAGGCGACGGGCGGATTCGAACCGCCGAATAGGGGTTTTGCAGACCCCCGCCTTAGACCACTTGGCTACGTCGCCTTATTCGTTTAACTCTGGTGCCGAGGAGGAGACTCGAACTCCTACAGCCTTGCGGCCACAGCGCCCTCAACGCTGCGTGTCTACCAATTCCACCACCTCGGCCTGATCCCGTACTATCTTACATGCTGACGAGACTCGATAGGTCAGCGGATCATCGGTGACCCGAGATATTATAGCTAAAGCCTCTTACCATGTCCATAACCACGTCCACATTGGTTTTTGCATGGCAGCCTGTCCAATTCCACGGCAGCTAAATTGATTCCAGAGGCATTCTACTACAGTCTCCGTATATGAAAGCAAAGTTGCTATGGACCACAAGCCAGGCGAATAACAGTTGTTTGGCAGCCTCTAAGGACATAACATATCTGCGGGAATTCCAAACAGAGGTGACCTTATGGCAGACCTGCCACCAATTTCCAACGAAACCTTGGCTGTGCTCAAGAGTATCCCCACGCAGACGCTGATCGATGGCCTATGGGTCAAGGGGTGGCCCATGAGCTACATCGAAGGAGCAAAGCCTCTCCAACTTGGCCAGCACATGGCGGGACGAGCCGTGACTCTAAGGTTCGTTCCCCACAGGCCAGACATCGTTGAAGACAAACCAAAAGGCGCAGACTCCGCAGAATACGTCGCTATCGAGCTTTGCGGGCCTAGCGAGGTGCTGGTGATTGACGCGCTCGGCTGGGAGTACAGCTCCATCGGCGGCGATATCAAGTTCCTGCGAATGAAGCAGCTTGAGGCGGGCGGCCTGGTCACCGACGGCGGCGTACGAGATACGGTGGTGCTCAAGGAGTACGGCTTCCCGGTGTATTCGGCCAGCGCAACAGCCAAGCAGGGGCCGGCAGAGTTCTGGCCTTGGCAGGTCAACGGCGCCATTCAGTGTGGCGGCGTCTTGGTGCGTCCAGGCGATGCCATAGTGGGCGACGACGATGGCGTTGTAGTCGTGGCGAGATCAGCCGTCGACGAAGTGATCCAGATTGCACACCAGCGTGAAGAGGTTGAAGAGGTGATCAAGGCCCAGCTGGAGATAGAGCAGTGCTCTCCCGGCAAATACTACCCTTTTAACGAGCGCACGTGGCAGCTTTATGAAGAGAAAACTGGGAAAAAGAGACCTGGCTAACCAGCTAATTGACTTGCGAGGCCTACTGGATGATAATATCCCACAAATTTCACTTATAAAGCATATAAATTAAAGGAGGCTAGTTTATGTTGGAGGAGCGCACGGGCGTTTTCGCGGCCGGAGACAACAAACTGACATTGCTCGGTCCAGAGATCAAGGTCGGAGACAAGGCACCAGGATTTACCGTATCAGGCGCGGGACTAAAGCCGGTTTCCCTCTCAGATACCG
Source organism: Dehalococcoidia bacterium (assembly GCA_963581905.1). Classification (GTDB taxonomy): domain Bacteria; phylum Chloroflexota; class Dehalococcoidia; order Lucifugimonadales; family JADFKI01; genus Casp-Chloro-G4. The sequence goes on along the minus strand of CAUZQF010000209.1, from coordinate 1,843 downwards.
CAGGCAAGGTCCGAATCATAGCTTCAGTTCCTTCCCTGGACACAGGTTTGTGCAGTGAGGAGACTCAGAAATTCAACGAAATGGCCAGCTCCCTGCCAGACAACGTCACCATCCTGACAGTAAGCATGGACTTGCCCTTCGCTCAGGCCCGCTGGTGTGGCGCCCACGAGGTCGACAAGGTCAAGACAGTTTCCGACTTCAAGAGCCGTGAATTCGGCGACAGCTACGGCGTCCACGTTAAGGAGAGCGGTCTATTGGCCCGCGCAGTCTTCGTGGTCGGCAAGGACGACATCGTTAAGTACGTAGAATACGTGCCTATCATTTCACAGCTTCCAGACTTTAATGCAGCGCTGGACGCGGCCAAGGCAGCAGCCGGCTAAAGATACATATCCAGTTACGCACAAAGAGGGCTCCCAAGTTGGGAGCCCTCTTTATTTACGTTTGCCTAAATGTAGACGGTATTCAGTTTTCTATGTGACTGTAAGCGTCACGAATTGTCACAACATGTCACTAAATAGTTATGGATCGTCCCCCTCCGTTGTCGTGTGCAAAAACTAAACTAGAGGCATACCGCTGATGTGGCGGGCACTGACAACTACCAGGAGGCCGATGCCATCATGACGAGCAATATATCCTTAAAAGAGTCCATACAAGCCATGTTCATAAATATGTCTGTGCTTCGCAACTATGCCAGGCGCTCAATTCTCCTGGAGGAAGTGCTAGAGGAACATTAGGAAATCGACAGGCAGGACCGCCTCGAAAAGTTCTTCTCTACAGGCAACGACCTCAACTGGACGCCAAAAGAGGTAACCGCTCTTCTGCTACTAGAGGTTTTCGCCAACCCTGCGTAATCGCAGGCCAATGCCCACTCCAGGCTCTCTATTGAGTTGGCAAGCCCAAGCTACCCTGCGTGATCCAGCTCTCCTCTTCGACGGGCGGACCGCACTCGGGCCAAGAGTTCTAGGAAGTTAATAGCCTTCCTGATATAGATGTCTGCGCCCCCCAGCAAGGCAGCGACTACTTCATTCTCCTCACCCTCTCCGGTAATGACAATTATCCCGTCGGTCAGGCGGCGCAACATCCGAACCCTTTCGGTGCCCTCCCGATCGACGGCGTCTTCAGCCAGCACAATAAGCTCAGGACTAATAACAACAACGCTGGATATAAGGTCTGGGCTATCGGCATGCTGGGTGACGTCATAACTCTGGGTCATGAACACTTCCACGAGAAGCCGTCGTAAATGACGGTCCGGTTCAAGCACAATGGCTCGCGGATTAGCTTCAGGAAACAATTTGAACCAACGGTCTGAGAGGTTTAATAGGGCGTGGAAAAATAGTAAGTCTGTGTCCAGTAGAACGAGTCTTCGAAGGCACCTGTGCTGTCGACAATCCTCTTCAATGGGCGAAAGGGGAGTGTGATCGCTCAGGCTAGGGGGGGTGGCACGCTGCCGCTTACCAGGTATATGACTGGCATGAACTAACGCTCGTCATGGAGACGTTCTGCGGCAGTCTGGTGTATACGTTCTCCAGCAACTCCATACAACCACCGGTGATAAAGAGGAATTCTCACCTTTAAAGAAATTGCTTGAGCGAATGGGCAGTTGGCTTGTACGGCAACTGGCGGGCGTGGACGACGTTCCCGATGCTGTCAGCGGTTTACCAGGTAACACTCGATAGCCTGTGAAAGGGCGTCTACGCCGGTATCGGATGTAACTTTAGGAGGCATGGACACGCTTAATGCCGGGCCACATATGGCGACTGTCGGCCTGAGCAACGGGTTTCCTGCCCATCCCTTGATGCCGGACTCAGGGTCGAACACACCAGAGCCGCTGGTGACCTCGCTA
>CAUZQF010000208.1:0-4828 GCA_963581905.1 Dehalococcoidia bacterium | reverse complement strand
GCGGCGCGCAGATATACCTCAAGCGGGAAGACCTGGCGCATACCGGCGCGCACAAGATCAACAATGCCTTGGGACAGGCGCTGCTGGCCAAGCGCATGGGCAAGAACCGTATCATCGCGGAAACCGGCGCCGGTCAGCACGGAGTGGCAACGGCCACCATCTGCGCCATGCTCAACCAGGAATGCATCGTCTACATGGGCGAGAAGGACATTCGACGGCAGGCCCTGAACGTCTTCCGCATGCGCCTATTAGGTGCAAAGGTCGTATCCGTCACGTCAGGCAGCCGCACCCTCAAGGACGCAATCAACGAGTGCATTCGCGACTGGGTAACCAACGTCGAGACCACTCATTATCTTATCGGCAGCGTCGTCGGCCCCCATCCTTACCCTATGATCGTTCGAGACCTTCAGAAGGTAATTGGAGCCGAGGCCAAGCAGCAGATGCAGGGCGCCATAGGCCGATTGCCGGACTATGCAATAGCGTGTGTCGGTGGCGGCAGCAACGCCATGGGGCTGTTCTACGAGTTCATCAAGAACGAGAGCGTGAAGCTTGTCGGTGTAGAGGCGGGGGGTGACGGTGTCGACACACCTCGACATGCCTCTACACTGGTGAAGGGAGAGGTCGGCGTGCTTCACGGCAGCATGTCCTACCTGCTTCAGGACGACGACGGCCAGGTAATGGAAGCTCACAGCATCTCGGCAGGCCTGGACTACCCGGGCGTCGGACCCGAGCACAGCTGGCTAAAGGACGCAGATCGCGCTGAGTACGTTAGTGTGACCGACACCGAGGCTCTCGAAGGCTTCAAGCTACTTTGCAGCACCGAAGGCATCATTCCGGCCTTAGAGCCTTCTCACGCCCTCTACTATGTGTCGCAGCTTGCCCCGACTCTCTCAAGTGACAAGATTATCCTGATGGGTCTGAGCGGGCGTGGTGATAAGGACATGGATACCGTTGCAACTGCGTTGGGCGTGGAGATCTAACTGACGCCACGTCTACGGGGTAAAAAAATCAGATCGCTGCTTAGAGAAACTCGACCTCTATAAGCGGGCTGTTAGCAATCCATTCCTCGAACTCAGTGCTGAACGGATCGTCCAGCAGGGCTAACACCTGCCTACGCTCGACCTCGTCTGTGATGACTCTGGCCCGAGCCGGCAAGTCCGCCTGCAAGCTCTCCTTCAGATGAAAGGTGAACCCTGGGTTGGCGTACAGGTTGGCCAGCCACGATCTTGTGCCCGGCATTCCCGTGATGAAAACCCGGTCGTCGATCCTTCAATACCAGATCTCCATTCGGCGGGGCTGACCCGACTTGCGACCCGTCGTCGTGATGTCTATCGTACGGTCGCGAGCAAGCGCATCTTTGATTGCACTGTCCATGTCAAAAAAGCCTATTACGGAGTCTTAACATTGAAGTCAGTGTAGAAGTAAGTCAACCCGCGCACGGTGAATGTCAGCTCCTGAACGTCGCCCAGTTCAGCAGTTACAGGAAAGACGATCATGAAACCCTCTTTTTCTCCAGGCAACAGCTTCGCCGTCTCCCCAGTCAAAGCGAATATTGGTCTCGAATCGACTCCAACTACAGTTAATACGTTGCCAGTTCCGGACGGATTGAACTCCACCGTCTCATTTCCGGTGTTTTCCACGTTAATACGGATGGCAATAAGCGAGGTAATCCCAATAATTCCATACGTAGTAAGCTCTGCAACTGTCAGGTCAGGCAACAATCGCTCGGGAACACTAAATCGCATCTGCTTTACGTCAATTCTCAGGCTGTCCATTTCTTGAGACTGCGTTTCTGAAATAATGCTAACCCATCTGCCGTTCATCAAGTCATCTGGGGTCGGCGTTGAAGTAGGCTCTTCCACCCTTACATCGGGCTCGCCAGGGTTGACGAGACGGGGGCCATCTTGATTAGAACAGGCAATCGCCAACATCAGAACAACTACCAACAGGCCTTTTAGAACTAGCAAATCGCCTCCATAAATACACTTCCGAGTGTGGGTCTACCAACACCATTCAGGATGATTGAGAATTTCAGGTCCAAAAGGGTCTTTGCCGATATAGCGCCAATATTATACTTTCCAAACAGGTGCGTGAAGCAAGCTAAAATAGTTCTATTTCACAAGCTGGATTTGGTAACGTCAGGGACAGGTTGTTCTCTAGATACAGAATACAGAACCTGAGTATGCATCACCCTACCCGAGAGGTGTTCAGGCGAACACAGCCAAGTAAGACTAACATCGACCCCGTCAGAATCAGAATACGCGAATTTCTGCGAACCTGGAGTGACCAGCATTTGCTTCAAGCGGCGCACCATGCCATATTGCACTTTCGGCAGGCCGCCTGCATCATTGGAAATCGGCGCGCTTATCTTTACATCGAAGACAAGTTTTTGAAAACTGCAATTTACAAATTCGGGTTCTACTGGATGCCCATGCTTGCCTGCATGTTGGCCATATTCCTGGTGTCCAACACTAACGCCAACACCCTGGGACAGGTCAAAGATGACGCAGGAATACTTCCCCCATTCATCTCCAACATTTTGACGTCCCAGTATTTCGTTCACCCGTTAGAGTTCGGCGTGCTCGCAGCATCCACCTACCACCTGCTCCGGTACTACAAACCCCTATCAACTCGCCTTGTGGTATCCGCCACCTTGGCGTGGACTATTTCATACGCAGTCCTGGACGAAATTCATCAGAGCTTCGTCCCGGGAAGGAGCAGTGCCATATCCGATGTCGGGCTGGACACCAGTGGAATTCTTGTCGCCCTGATTCTGATACTGCTGTTTGGCCGCCGCTTGCGAGCGCTGATAGCTTCGATCAAATAGTAAACAGCTAAAATGCAAACAGCACGATTACGGCCCTGCAAAAATTTACGTAGCGACACGGAGCAGCAACATTGGAACAAGACAGCCCACAACCCGTGACTGGCGGCTCCCGGGACCCCGAGCAGCTGAAGAAGATCGTAGAAGAAACGACATTGGTTATAAGCCAAGACCCGGATGATGCGGCAGCTCTATTTCGCCGGGGCAACGCGTACTCGAACCTCAGCGATTACACAAGCACCAAAGAGGACATGAGTCGGGTCATTGAGATGGAGCCCGAAAACAGCATGGCCCATAACAACAGGGGCTTGGCCTATCTCTGCACCGGCGACCCTGAAACTGCTGCGCGCGACATCACCAGTGCCATCGAGTTGGACCCACAGTACAGGGACGCATACCACAATAGGGCGCTGGCCTACTCTGAGCTAGAGAGGACGGACGAGGCCATTGCCGACATGACTCGCGCCATCGAGCTAGACCCCGAATTCTGGAGCGCCTACCGCCATCGCAGCATCCTCTACGCCATGGCAGGTCAGCATGACGCCAGCTATCGGGACTACCTAAAGGCCCGGGAGCTTGGCCCGTAGGCCAACCCTCAAACTCCAACCCAACATCTGTAATCCTTTCGTAATAAATTGCACACGATTTCTTACAGCCGAAGGCCATAATAAATTCGAGCTACCTCACTTATAATCAAGGTGAATCGAATTGCCGGACACACTAATGGCCGAGAAAGCCACACAACGCATCCTAGTAGTAGACGACGATTCGACTATCTCGGACGTCGTTGCCCGCTACTTGCGCGGCGACGGTTTCGAAGTGGCCGTTGCGCTTGATGGCCAGACCGCCCTCGACCAGGCCGCCGAAAGCTACCCCGATCTGGTAGTGCTAGACCTTATGCTGCCTAAAATCGACGGGCTGGAGGTTTGCAGGCGGCTAAGAGACCTGGGAGACGTGCCAATCATTATGCTCACAGCCAAGGGCGAGGAGACGGACCGTCTTCTAGGCCTGAGCCTGGGCGCAGACGACTACCTGACCAAGCCCTTCAGCCCAAGAGAGCTTGTCGCCAGAGTCAAAGCCGTTCTCAGGCGGACGGCTGCAGTGCCCCAACCTCTCGAAGGGGAGACCTTGCGCTTCGATGACCTGTCCATAAATCCCCTCACCCGGCAAGTCGTTGCGGGCGAAAAAGAGGTTGAGCTTACCGCTAAAGAGTTCGATGTGTTGCTCTACCTGGCCCAGCATCCAAAACAGGTCTTCAGCCGCGAGCAGCTTCTCAAAGACGTAAGCTGGGACTACCTGTTCGCCGGGGACGCCAGCACCGTCACCGTGCACATCAGGCGCTTACGGGAGAAGATCGAGCCCGACCCTGCCAGACCGCGATTCATCCAGACAGTCTGGGGCGTTGGCTACAAATTCCTTTAGCTTTTAATTTTGTATTGTAGGCTGAACGAGTAACCACTCGATGCTCCCCTTTAGCACATAGGCTAATTTCTTAGAACGTATCAGGACAAGAGAAAACAAATTTGGCGCGGATGACTACAGCCAAAAACACAGGTCTGGCACTGGCAAGGCTGATCTGCGCCCTAACAGTGGCCATGGCCGTCGCCTTCCTGGTTTTCGGCATGCCCGGCAAAGACGTCGCATACATCGCCCTTTACCTGCTGCTGTCCGGTTCCATTTCCCTGGCGCTGGGCTTAGGAGCGTCACAGCTAGGCCTGCGCAGTCACCTGGGCATACGCGGCAAGGTAGTGCTGGCCGGAAGCGTTGGCAGCGTTGTAGCGCTGGTCAACGTCATCGTAACGGCCTTGCTGATGTTCTTGTCACCCCACGATCTGGCACTGCTGGTGATGCTGCTGCTATTCTCCCTGGTGCTATCGCTGATATTCACCTACGTCATCGCAAAAACATCACATCGTCGATAGAGAAGCTGGCCGTAGGGGCACAGTTCTTAGCAGAGGGCGACCTCTCCACAAGACTGGATGCCTCATCTAACGACGAAGTAGG
>CAUZQF010000207.1:0-4849 GCA_963581905.1 Dehalococcoidia bacterium | reverse complement strand
CACCTCTTTGAATCAACAGAATCAGTGCACACGTGGATGAACGATGTGTTCCTGCACGACTTCGAGGACAACATTGGTACCAAGCTCGCCAACGACCAGGAGCTAGTCGCCGTGGCACGCCTGGAGCCTGAAGGGTTCTTCGACGAAGCAGTGGCATTGAAGGCGCTGCACAACGAGAATGACAAGCTCGTCTCCGTCACCATCGTAGATTTCCGTCTGGGTCGGCTGCTGGGCGTAGCCTTTGTAGGCACGCAGGGTGATCATGGACGACTGGATTCCGCTACCAAAGTGGGACTGGCACTGGAAAAGAACATGGTGCGCATAGCGCTGGGCGGATCCAGCTAAAGAACAATTAGGGCGTCAGATGATTTGGGATGACTTCCGCAAGATAGATCCTGAGGTTGCTGAGCTGGGCGAGGAAAGATTCGACCGCACCGGCCTGGTCCTAATTGCGACGTTGCGTAAAGACGGGTGGCCGCGCATCAGCCCCGTCGAGCCCCTTATTACGGATGGCAGGCTATACCTGGGAATGATGTGGCACTCGCGCAAGGCGCTGGATCTTCTGCGAGACCCTCGCTGCACCATCCACAACACTATCTCCAATAAGAACGGCACCGAAGGCGAGTTCAAGGTGTATGGTCGTGCCGTTGATACTCAAGACCTCGAACTACGACAACGCTACTGCAAAGCCCTCTACGAAAAGATGAACTGGGACCCGTCTGCCGACGAATCGCCGTTCCATCTGTTTTCCATAGACATCGAAAGCGTCGCCTTCGCCATTCTCAAGGACGACGAGACGTGGATACGGAAACTCTGGAAGGCAAGCTAAGCCAAGCTCGCCAATAGTGCCGTCACTTATCGATCGAAGCTCTGACAGGAGATCACAATGCGCGCTGGATTTGGGCAGTTCAAGGAAGCCACACCGGAGTACCTCAGGTTTGCGGCACAATACGGCGCAACCGATGTGCTCCTGAATAACCCCGACTTGCCTGGCGCAGGTGGCCGCTGGGAGCTACATGATCTGGTCAAAATGCGGCTGGCCGTGGAGCAGAACGGTCTCAAGCTCTCCGCCATCGAGAACGTCCCCACCAATTTCTACGACGACATCATGCTTGCGGGTCCTCGTCGCGATGAGCAGATCGAGAACATGATCTACACCGTGCGCAACATCGCCCGAGCCGGCATACCCATCTTCGGCTACAACTGGATGCCATCGCACGTCTGGCGCACAACTCCTGCTGTCATTCGCAACGGCGCTATCGCAACGGCCTTCGATTACGATGATGCCAAGGCCCTGCCGTTAACTCACGACCGAGTCTACACCGAAGAGGAGATGTGGGACTACCTGGAGTACTGGATCAAGATCATCACGCCCGTGGCCGAGGAAGAGGGCATTCGCCTGGGAATTCACCCTTGCGACCCGCCAGTGGAAACTCTGGGCGGCATACCGCAACTTCTTCGCAGCTTCGATTCCTACAAGCGCCTCATCGAGATAGTTCCGTCAGACTGCAATGCCATCGAGTTTTGCCAGGGCACCTTCTCTGAGATGCAGGGCGACGACATTTACGAGATGATTCGCTACTTCGGCGAGCGCAAGAAGATCCTGTATGTGCACTTCCGTAACGTGTCCGGTCAGGTTCCCAAATTCCATGAAGAGTTCATTAACACCGGCTACGTGGACATGTACAGGGCAATGAGAATTTACCATGAAGTGGGGTTCGATAGCTTCTTTATCGACGACCATGTGCCGCACACACACCAGGACACGGAGTGGGGACACCGAGGTAGGGCCTTTGCCAACGGCTACATTCAGGCAATGATTGAGGCTGTTACCAAGCAGGCTGTGGAGTAAATACCGCGATGGAATCACAAGGGCCGAGCTGATGAAATTTGCGAGGTCTAGTCGAAACTCCCGCGTCTGTCTGCTTCCACGATATGCCAGTTTGCTGCGACAATAGGCCATGGCGACGGCAAGGGCGATAACTCCTATTACCATCAAGGTCCTGAATTTAATCTTCACGTTGTACCTCCTAACAGACATATGTCTGCTGCGCGTCCTGTTTTCCGTATCATCAGCTCCGACCTAATAAGGTGTGTCCCAGGCATTGGCGAATTGGACGCACAACCTACGCTTAAGAAACACTTAGCCACATCTTATTAATTGGCCGTGAACTCAAAGGGGTATTGCTCGTACCAATCCCCTGACAATCCGTCCGCAAAACGTGAAGCGAAATGACCAGCGGTGAACAGTGTGCCCGTCATATACCTGTGTGTTAGAATCTCGCCGCTATCAATGTTTAAAGACTGGCAAAAGTTCGGGTTCAGGTATAGCTGCAAAGCTTGGATTTCAAAAAATACCCGAACACCACCGGCAAGGAGCAATTATGCCAGACTCAAATTTCACAAAAGAGCTTATCGACAGATACAAGAAGGTGACTTCGGCTTCGGTGTACGGCACCGTCCGACAGATGGGCTACTTCCCCACATACATGCGGAGGGTTTTCGCACAGACTCCTGGCCGTCGCCTGGTTGGCAGGGCCAAGACCCTTCGTTTCGTGCCGCCGAGGGCCGACATAAAGCGCGAGACCCAGCGAGGTGCGGAATCGCCTGAATACATAACAATGGGCTCATGTGATCCGGGCGACGTAATGGTCTTCGACGCTATGGGCAAGAGCTGGGCATCTATTGGCTGAGACGTGAAATTGCTCCAGCTCAAGCTAGTGGGAGCGTAAGGACTGGTGACCGACGGTGCCATCCGAGACCTAGGCGCAGTCAGAGAATACGGTTACCCGCTGTTCTCGGGCGGGCGCACCGGTGCCGTTGGGGAGCCCGACGTATGGCCTTTCGAAGCCAACGTGACTATCCAGTGTGGCGGCGTTGCCGTGGTTCCAGGCGACCTGATTGTGACCGACGACGACGGTGTTGCCGTGGTGCCCGCTGCCATCGTAAATGAGGTCATCGACCACGTAGAGGAGCACGAAGCCATCGAAGAGTTCGTAAAGGCACTTGTCGAGAAAGAGAACTGCTCCCCTGGAAAGTACTACCTAATCAACGACGACATGATCGCCATATACCGACGGGAGCAGGGCAGCTAGCGCACTAACATTCCCAACTGCTGGCAAACAAAAAGAGGGCTGGTCTTAAGACCAGCCCTCTTCTATTAAGTCCTAATAGGACAATAAAGGACTACAGTTTCAGCAACACCTTGACCATGTTGTCTTCGTAGTTCTCGTACATGTCATACGCCTTCTGAACGTCGTCAAAAGCCATGTTGTGTGTGACCATCTCGCTTGGGTCCCACCAGCCACGCTCGCGAAGCTCGATCATGTTGTTGATATGCGTGATCGGGTCTCCGCTGGTTGCTCCCTGCGTGGGAATAATCGTCGGTGCCTTGCGGAGGAACAGGCTCGTATCTATTGGCGTCCTGTGTCCGGCGACACCGCCCTGGATGCCAAAAATGATTGTCTTACCCAAGTTCTTCACGAGCCTCAGAGCGCCCTCAAGCGTCTCCGGGTAGCCTCCCGCCTCCACTGTGATGTCCGCGCCTATACCGCCCGTTATCTCCGCGACTGCCTCGTCCAAGTTCTCGGTGCTCGGATTTATCGTGTGGGTTGCGCCGAACTTCTTTGAGAACTCCAACCTGTAATCAAGGAGGTCAACAGCGATCACTTTTTTGGCGCCAGCTCGCGCGCAGATGGCCGTAAATGAAAGGCCTATGCTGCCCTGTCCCATGATGAGAACGTTCTGACCGATGATGGTTCCCATCTGTTGGCAGGAGTAGAGCACCGTTCCCGATGGCTGACACATCACCCACTCCGAGACGTCGCCGTGGTCAGGAAGCAGGGCCATGCGTCCCTCGTCTCCCGGCAGGTACTCCACGAGGCCGCCGTGTCCTTCACGCGTTGGCAGCACAATAACTCGCTGTCCCTCTTTGAACTTGTCGGAGCGACTCTCCACAATAGTGCCGGCGCACTCATGGCACGCGCCGCCTACCCTCATGGGATAGTTCTCCTCTGCATGCACAGGCCCGTAAGCGTGGCGAATGTCACTGCCACAAGCGGACCAGGTCTCCAGCTTGATCAGGCACTGTCCTTCCTCAATCGTGGGAATCTCTACGTCCATTACTTCGAATTTCTTGGGGCTAGATATACGTGCTGCTTTCATAGGCCTCTTGTCGCTCCTCCTGCCAATTTACAAACTCGAATTTCAGCCCCATTTAACCATTACGACCTGTTCATGGCAAGTTTGCTGGCCCATCGCCAACTGGTTGAAGCTTTTTGACACCCCTGCGAACGCGCGTTTATACTTGCCTCTTTAAAGGGGAGAAAGCACTTTGACGACAATACCACTGGAGCCGGTAGACGCAGTTAGCATTACCAGCATCGTCGACAACGTCAGCGATATGCTTCTGGTCGACCAGGGACCGGCCAAGCGTCCGTCTATGAGCGGCTCCGGGGCTGCCCGCATACCCGCGGCGTTCCTCGAAGGAGGCAGCATAGCCGACGCCCTAAAAGCAGAACACGGCTTTTCCGCCCTGATCTCTATCACCGAAGGCGACACAACGCATAAGGTGCTCTTCGATGCTGGCATTAGTCCCGATGGCGTCGCCGAAAACATGCGTCGCCTGGAGTTCACCCCGAAAGACATAGAAGCAATAGTCCTGAGCCACGGCCACTTCGACCACACAACGGGCATGGATGGCATAGCCAAGGCCCTAGGCGGGACTGCCAAACTACCCGTCCTAATTCATCCCGAGTTCTGGATCAGGAGGCGTCTAGCTATACCTGGACGCACTCCCATGGAGATTCCGTCCACCAGCAAGTCGGCTTTGAGGGGGGCCGGGTTCGAG
>CAUZQF010000206.1:0-4859 GCA_963581905.1 Dehalococcoidia bacterium | reverse complement strand
CTGCCGTTGTGGTGGCTAACTTCCCAAACGACAAGGTTAGTACGCCGCTGAAAAGAATGGTATCGCCGATATCGTACTGTTCTGAACTGGTGACGAGTACGACGTCACTGGAGGGTGTGAGGCTCTGTACCACGCCACGCACTCCCGAGAAAAAGCCAGGACTATGCCGGCGAGTGCTGCTCTGTATTTCCACCATTTCGATGTGGGTCGTAGTCTCAAATGTGTCTGTCCGTAGTTGGGGGGTATACGCTGAAAATGCCAAGGCAAATTTACGCACAACGACACGGACTTTAGTTTGGCCATTGTCAATAGGGGCGTGCTTGGGACAGAAATGCTATTGAGCCGTGAAATGGCCTGGAGAAAGCCTTGGGCAGGGCGAAGCGAGGCTAGTCGTCTCCACCAGCAGGAGCCGCGGCGGGCGATGGCGATGAGCCTAATATATCGGCATTGGTCTTGTGGAAATAGGCGAAGACGCCGCCGGCGAGCAGTACCAGTACCACCAGCATCGCCGCCAACTGAAATCCCTGTACGTAAAATGGCTGGGCTTCCAGGTCCGACAATAGAACGATGCCGGCAGGGAGAACCATGGCCAGCGCAGTAGCCGAGAGTGTCGCACCTATGGCGTGACCCATCTCACGCGTTGTTTCCAACATGCCGGACGCAAAGCCTCTGCTATCTGCAGACAGGGTGCTCATGACTGCTGCGTTATTGATCGGATTGAAGATAGACGTGCCAATCGAGATTGGTAGCATGAGCAGGGGGAGGCCCCATATGGGAATACTGCCTGCGAACGTGCCGAGAACAAAAAAACCACCCGCTATGGCCACCATCGCACCGGGCCGTAGAAGCTTGGGCTGATACCTGTCATATATCCAGCCGGCAGCGAAAGGCATGATCATGCCCATTATCTGGTTCGGGAATAGAACAACCGCAACCCAGATGGGTGTCATTCCAAAGCCGCGCTCTACCAGAATCGGCACAAGGGTCATAGTCGCAAGCATCGAAAGGTGATAGGTCGTGTTGGACATCAGCGCCATCGAGAAGTACTTGTTCTTGAAGTGATGCAACTCGACGATAGGATTGCTGACTTTTCGCTCTACCAGGATGAAGACCAGCAGCATGACCAGGAAAAGGCCGTGCATTGGCAGGTGGTACTGGATTCCGTCACTGCTGGTGAAAGACTCTTCTCCGCCGTGCAGGTGATTGCCGGACAGTATAAGCACTGCCGCGGTGCCAACAAGGAGGACGGCGCCTAGAATGTCGATTCGCCCCGGGTTTACGGGCTTCTCATGCTTCAGACTCTTCAGCATGGGATAGGACATAACGATAGCTATTATTCCCAAGGGCAGGAACGAGAAGAATACCAGCCGCCAGCTAAGGAATGTTAAGAAATAACCAAATATGATCAGACCGGCCAGCGTGCCGAACCTGGCTCCCACAATGGGTATGGAGAACGCTCGTCCGCGCTCCTCCGCCGGGAAGACGCCTGCCAAAATGGCATTAGCGTTGCCCATTACCAGGGCAGAGCCTAGGCCTGTAACTCCCCGCCACATGACGACCTGAAAAAGGCTACCAGCGGTTGCAATGAGGACGGATGCTGCGGTGGTGAATATCAGTCCGATGAAGAAGACCTTGGCATGGCCATAACGGTCACCAAGGCGAGCGCCCAGAAGCACGAAGCTTCCCAAGGCCAGCAGGTAAATTATGACTAACCATGCCGCCTCGTCCAGGCCTGTGTTGAAGTAGTCAGCCAGACTTGGGAGGGCCAAGGCCACTGGGAGGCTCGAGAGCTGGACCAGCATGTAGGCAGCGGTCAACGCAATTAGGACTGCTCGACGTTGTGGCGTCGAAATCAGTGGTCCAATGGCATTCCGCAATCCCATATAAAGCTGCTACTCTCCAATACCTGTGCGACCTGTTGAACATGCGCTTGACAGGAGTTCACCTGAAACACGTCTCTGCTAGGAACTATAACACCGACGACTCATTAATGAAACTGGATGACGGTTATGAGATGCCGCAGATCAGGCGTCGGATTCTGGCGGAACGTGGGATGATTTTTTTTGAATGAGTGACTGGGTCGCAATATTCAAAATTTATGAGGTTACTACAGAAATCAAGTAGACTATGCAATGAAACAGTCACATAAAGGCTCTAAGGTAGGTATATCCACGCCTTAAAAGTGGGTAATTCTGTGGTGGTGCGCATAGATTTCTCCCACGTGTAATACAGGGAGAGTACACGTGACTGTGATCTTCTCGGGTTTTGTCGTCATAAGGCTAAGTTATGGTTGAGTGGGCTACCCAACCCGATACAGGGAAACGGGGCAACTTGATTGCTATTTGGGTTCCAGGCTTATGGTGCCTGTAGACCTTTAGAATGCTTGCGGAAGGTTCAATATGAAACAGGAATTCCTGGAAGCTTTCCCAATTCCTGCCAAGCTTGTATGGGAAAAAGAACTTGGCATGGATCTGGAGTTTCTAGACGTAGAGCTTTCTTCCTCCCGGTTTGATGGCGAAGAAATTAATGCGATTATTGGCGTAAGCGGCAATCTAAAGGGAAACGTAATTTACGGCTTCCGCAACAGTTCTGCGCTGGCTATTGCAGGTCAGATGATGGGGAGCGTGTTGAAGAGGCGGACGAAATCTGCCGCTCCATTCTCGGAGAACTAGCCAATATGATCACAGGCAACGCGGTCACGGAGCTAGAGTCCAACGGGTACAGCTGCAACCTCGCCCCGCCGCTGATCATAGAGCCGTCTGGTTCAAAGATAAACTCCGCCATAGGGGAACACGCAGTTGTCAGGTTCAACAGCGCCGCCGGTGTGCTAAGCATTCGTGTTGGTCTCAGTGAAGCATCTTAGGGAAGCCGCTGCAAGCAATTAGGTAATGACTAGGGCAGTACCTCATCGGCCTGAAACTCCACCACCACATCCACTCCCTCTTCGACTTTGAATAAGCCTGCTATCACGGGCGGATTAAATCCGTAATCCTTCATCTTTAGAAACACGGAAGCGGTGCCTTCTATGCTGTCTTCTGACAAGACCAGTTTCACCTCGAACGTCTCTTTTCTTGTGACCTCCCTGATCGTCATTTCCCCTTTTACTTCGAATGTCCACTCTGCGACTTGACCCTCATCGGTGGACAGATTTCCTGGGAAGCCTCGGACCTCTTTGGCTTCAAACACCGCCAGCGGGAAGCGAGTCGACTCAAGCCACTGTTTGCGGATGCGCTCGTCTCGGCGGGAGTCGTTGCTTGTTAATGCGCTGATATCGACTTCAAAGTGTCCGGACGACAGCACCAGCTTGTCATCGTCAGTGGGGTTTCGATAGAAACTGAACTGTCCTTCTACAACGGTGGTGTGCCCTATTGCCCGGTTGAAGGGTATGCCAAGGAAGGTTAGCTCCTCATCCACTTCGTATCTGGCCTCAGTCCGCTCTGGCGCTATGCGAAAGGTGCGCGGCTCCGGTACAAATTCCACATCTTCGGGGACAGGGGAGGTTACGGGCAACGCGTCAACAGGCGCGGGAGGCTGCTCGATGGGCTTGGCCCCTGAGCTGCAGCCGATGGACAGGGTGGATATCAACAGCAGACAGGCGATTCCAGCCAAAGCCGGTCGCCGCAATCTCGGTAATGACATCAGCTGCTCAAAGCGGAACGAACGGACCGTCTTTTGGGACCAGACGCTGAAGCTGTAAAACAACCTGGATTGGCACCTCTTGACTCAGATTGATTGAGAGTGGACAGATTTGCAAAGTTATGGCTGTTCTATCCTAACATCCAAAACGGCAGGCCTGCCGCCTCGCACCTGCTCCAGGGCGCGTTCCAGAGCGGCGGGCACTTCCGATGGGTTCTCGACCTTCTCTCCGTAGGCCCGGCATGATTGCGCCAGCAAGGCGTAGTCCACCGACGGGCCCAACTCCACACCGATGAACCTGTTCTGGCGAACGGAAGCGCCGTCAGGATAGCCCCTTATTATTAGCGACTGTTTTGCGGCGTTATGCACCTGGTTGTTGTATATCACTGTGAGAAATGGCGCGTTGTGCACATCGGCGGCCCACAGTGTCGATGTCGGATGGCCATAAATGAAAGAACCATCGCCAACCACTGCCACCACGGTGCTTTCAGGACGGGCTAGTTTCGTGCCCATAGCGCCGCCCAATCCCCATCCCAGGCTGGAGCGACCGCTGCGGTATAGAGTGCCTGGTTTGTCTCTGGGAATGTAGGTATCGACGTTGCCGCCGTTGGTTACACACTCGTCGATCAGGATAGTGTCCTCGTCGATGGCCTCCCCTATGCAGTAGCTAAGCCACTGGGGAGTGATAGGACTGCGCTGGTTGTGGGACAGGGCGACTTCTTTAGCATCTCGCCTCTGCTGCTCGTGCCGATCTTTGATTAGCTGGAAGCGCTCATCTATGCGAGCCTGGTCGGCAGGTGTGATCAGAGCCTCCACTGCATCTACAAGTGCAGGAACTGCCTTAGAGGAGTCTGCGTGAATAATCTGGTCCGTAGGAAATACCCCAAGCGGTATACTTTCCTTAATTGGGTCAATATCGATCTGGATTATTCGGGCTTCAGGGCGGGGTTTGCCCTGGGCCGGGATGTAGGGAACGTCCTGGTCCACAATCAGTATGACATCTGCGTCCTGTACGTAGGACTGGCCGTAACGACCGGCATACATGGGGTGATTCGATGGGAAGCATAGGTGAATAGGGTCCGACGCGACCGGCGCACCGACAGCCTCCGCTAGCCTGACCATGGCCTCCACCGTGGACTGGTTGCGCCCGGAGTAGCCGGTGATGATCAGGGGATGTTGAGCCTTCACCAGCGCCTCGGCCACTTCCTGCAACGCCTCTGGGT
>CAUZQF010000205.1:0-4887 GCA_963581905.1 Dehalococcoidia bacterium | reverse complement strand
AAGGGCGGCGTCTTGCAGTTCACCAGGAACCTGGCCTTAGCCTGCGCTAAAAAGAATATTCGCGTGAACTGCCTGTGCCCCGGTTATGTAGACACTAATCTCATAACTCGGCTGACTGAGGACCCAGAGAGCAAGTCGGCCCTGGAGGCATTGCATCCCATGGGCAGGCTGGGTCGGCCCGATGAGATCGCCAAGGCAGCGCTGTTTCTTGCCTCTGACGACGCGTCTTATGTGACAGGCTCGCCGCTAATAGTGGACGGCGGCTACACGGCCCAGTAGGTCTACTTCAACTCGAACGTCAGAACGCGACTCTTCCACACCTCGAAGGCAATGTTCTCCAGCGTGGCGTGGTTGGGCTTGTCCATATGCAAGGTGCGGTTGAGTATCTTAGGCTCCAGGTCTTGCATGAGGCGGCAGCGCTCTCTGAATGCCCGCAGCGCGTTTCTCTCGCCGCCCAGCAGCACGTAGTCGATCTCCTTGCTGAAGGGCTCAAATACGGTCGCTACGACCTCGCATGCCTTGTCGAACAGCTCTCGGATGAGGCGGTCTCGACTGCGCATGAAACGCCGTTGGGACGAACCACCGGCGCGATGCCGATTCTTCACGTGCCGGGTGTCAGTCTTTGTGGCAGACAGGAACTCGCCTCTGAGCACGGCCACGCCGTAGCGGCCCATACGCAGAAGGACCACACCGGTCACTATCTGGCTCTCCAGAAGCTCTCGTAACTCTGTAGTGCTCGCTCCTTCGTGTAGAGAGTCCGCGGTCAGAGGAAAGGGAGGCAGGACCGCTGTTACGCTGTCATCGCCCATGAACATCGCGGCCCCGGTATCAGATGGGCCGACCTCTTCCAGAACGTCGGCTATGACCTGATTTTCAGTGTCCCTCAGCCCATCTAGCCCGTCCTTTGCGAAGGAGGCGATCGTGGTTGGCTTCAGGTAAACGGAGCGACGGCACCAGTCGCCCTCTTCAACCTCTGTTAAGAGCCGAAGCATGCGAGCCTTGCTTGTCCAGTGACGTTCGCTAACTTGAGTAGACATTTTTAGTCCGTTTGCAGAGTCATAGTGAAAATCCAATATTCGGTTCTGACCAGGTTATGGTCTTTAGGCCGCTGTTCTCTCATCATCAGCACCCCGTCACCGTCTATACAATAAAACCCATGTTACAGGCACTTAACCATTGCTTTTCATTCGAGAACCACCAGCAATACCCAATCGCCCTTTATACAAAATTAGGATCCATGAAAAAATCGTATTTGATGCTGGAGCGCTCCATTACCCGGTCTATATCCTCCTCCAGCAGGTAACCCTCTTTCACCAGTTCCTCCGCGGCGTCCATCACCTTTTCCAGGTAGATGTCCTTCGTCCTGTACCGCTCCTCGATGGATCGTCGGGGGTCGTTTGCTGCGGTGCGATCGCGGTGGGTCTGGCCGAAGGGCAAAGTCCAGCCAGCCAGTCCGCCCGTAAGGCCGATGACCAGTCCGGTGTTTCCAATGTCAGAATGGCGCAGGTTCCAGCCCGTGTAGGTGGCCAGAGGCACGGTGAGGTCTGGCAGGGACACGCCAGCGACCTCATTGCAGTCCTCATCGATATCCGAAACCAACGCCGGGTACTCCACGTCTTCAATGGCAGGAAGGGTAAGGGTGCGTCCCAGGTGCGTCTCTGGCCCGTGGTCGAGCCTCTTGATCCGCAATGGCGGGTTTGGAGCGGTTACTCCCGGCAATGTATTCAACTGCTGTAACAGGGACGTCGATTCGACAGCGGTGCCCTGGTCCAGGCTAGGATGTCGGCTGGGTGGGGGAGCTTTACCCTCTGTCACCCACCTGTGCAGATTGTCCAAGGCCGCCCTTTGCAGGGGAGAGTAGTCTACGCTGTTGAAAGGCAACTGGCCGCGCACGCCGTCGTTAGGTCTTACCTCTTCCGGAGGAAAGATTCCTATGCCGTGTTGTGTCCCTGTGAAATGGTATTTTCGCACGGATTCTGAGTATTCCTCGGAATCTTGTAAAGATTCCAAGTTCGTGTGAATGAGGGCCGCGTCGCCTCGCCAATACTCCGCCGACGTGTTGGTGAACATGATCTTGGGCATCTGACCCTGTTCCTTGAAGCGGCCTAGCAGCGAGTCGGTGCCTCCTGTGACTGGGTCGGTTTGCACCGTGTCAGTGAAAGGGAACCGCTCTGGCAAAATGTTGGACATGTCTTGAGAAGGCTGTCCGAAGCGCATGTTGAACTCTCCGCGCATGGCCCCGCCAATGTGCGCGATGATGCCGTCCACGGCCATGCGTCCCTCTTCATCCGTGTTTGCGCCTGCGTGGATGTACTGTCGTAGGAACCTACCGCACTGGGAACTGCCATATGCATAAGCGTGCTCGAGGCCGCCGCCTGGAATAGCGTCGCTGTACTTGAAAAAGGAAGCTGCGTCTCGAACGGCCGCGAACCCTAGCCCGACGATGGCGCTGCCTCTTGTTGTGTACACAAGCTGGTAGATACGGCCGGGCTCGAATCCTGATGGCATGTACAGATGGTCAGGGACAGCGTCGGCATCCGCCATCTGGTCCTCGACTCTGACGAAGGAGAACTGGTCGCGGCTAATAGGCGTGGGCGGGTCATTGGGGTGATTGCGTACAGTAAGCGCCACGTCTGGGTCGTCGGCTTCAACTGGTGGATGGGGGAGATGTGATCTGTGGGCAAGCAGGAAGAGCTGCGTGGCCTCGTTGGCCTGGAACTGGCAAAGCATTCTTCCCTCCACGGGATTCCCGCTCTCGTCCAAGGCCTCCGGCACGTGTAGGCCGATCAGTCCTGGATCTGAGGACATGTCCGTCTGCCAGCCGCCAAACAGCACCGTGTATCCCTGGCGCATCAGGTAGCCATTGCCTGGATGAATAGGCGCGGTGGGATCGAAGCTGCGTGGCGGGCTGTTGAAGTTGTTGACGGTCTTGCGGCCTCGGTTCACCACGTCGTACAGCAGCACACCGTTTCCTCGCTCGGGGTCTGCTGGCTGCAGCATAACGAAGTCTGCTGAGAATCGTACTTTGCCATCGGCATCTCTGGGCGCTAATTCAAGATCGACAATGGCCTTGTTGGCTTCGTGCATAGGGTCAACGCCGTAATGCAGCGTGCCCTCAATCTGGGTGTACTGGCCCACACTGCCAAAGGACTCGCCCTCGGCGTAAGGGAACTGTTTGATTATCTCCATATCGATTACAGGCAATTAGGTCTCCTTTTGGCTGGCTCGGCAGCGTGGCATAGATTTTGTCGTTGACGTTTTATGATGTTGCTTCATGTTGTTGTTTTTGTACGCCGGAGCGATTCTAACACCTACCGTTGGTAATGGGCATATGGTCTGTTCGCAGTATGAATTCTAAGGACCTGAAAATGACTAATTAAACTGTACAGAAAAAAGGTTTATCCTAGGCCGTTTCGGACTAAATGACTAAACAGGGCATGTTGGTTTTAGAGTTATTACGGAGCGGAAAATGCGGAGCTGCCTTGGAATTATGGCAGTTTTTGCACTGGCAGCCTTTGGCGCCTTCGCTTTAGCGCTGGCACATAATGCTTACGCCCCTTCGTCAACCGATGATGCCGTTGTCAGCGCCTCCTCTCGCGGCACATACACCGGATACGCGCTCGGTGGCGCTAGAGGCTATCTGGGTGATCTGCCGCTGGGAGAGCCAGTTTTTGACTATAAAGTCGTTGGTGGTAATACCGGACATAGATCATGCCTCGACGATTGCGCCAGATGGCACGGGATTCAATGTAAGTAACAGTAGGCAGCCCGGCAGCAGCTATGACATCTACATCTCGCTCCACAATGCCTCCGAGGTCCACCAGTCGGCTGAGCTCACCGTAGAGGCTCCAGGCAGCGTGACCGTTGACGTGCAGGCTTCTATGGGCAGCGCCGCCGCTCCTGACGTGATTCAGACCGCACCAGACCGCTGGACGATTATCCACTCTGGTCAGCCTAAATTATGCGGCTCATTCGACCTGACCATAACAGTCTACTCATCGAAATTCATGAGTAATGTTGACGGCCGACTGCGATTCGAATTAAAGGCGTCAGAGTACGTCGCCCAGAGACCTCAGCTGGCGGGACTGGTTTATTAGATACTGCATCTTGCCAATCAAAAGCCGCTGGCGGTGCTATTAAAAAAATCTTGACGCATCTGCCTCCGGGTAACTACACTTCTTTCTAAAGAATGACCTGATACGAAGGGCGTTTCATATGAAATTTGCTGTAGGTGCGGATCACGCTGGTTACGTGGCGAAGGAGCCAACAAAAGCCCTGTTAGAGAGCTTGGGCCACGAGGTAGTAGACGTGGGCGCACACGATATAGACCCGCTGGATGACTACCCGGATATCGCTAAGGTGCTTGCTGAGACTGTTGCCTCGGGTAAGGCCGACAGGGGCATTATGCTGTGCGGCAGTGGTGTGGGCGCGTCGGTGGCCGCAAACAAGGTCAAGGGCGTGAGGGCCAGCGTCTGCCACGACACCTATTCGGCGCATCAGGGCGTGGAGCATGACGATATGAACGTGCTTTGCATGGGCGCAAGGATTATTGGCGAGGAACTGGTGCGGGAGATCGCCCAGTCCTTCGCATCTGCCAAGTTCAGCGGCGAAGAAAGACATAAACGCCGTTTGGACAAGGTACTGGACATGGAGGCTGAGTTTTAGATCGTCAGGTTTATGGTCTCATTAGACGATGCCTATGTTGTTCGGCCACGCCCCCTTCGACATGCACAGGGCGACCGGGGTCGGGTTTGGAGCCGTCTCTACTTTATCTAATACGTTCGTGGTAAGCCTGTCGAACCACAGCCTACGCGAATAGCGCTCTTTGAAAAGCTCAGGTCGAACGGTTTATTGGAGAAAAAAGACAACGTTAGTGGCAGGGAAAGT
>CAUZQF010000204.1:0-4912 GCA_963581905.1 Dehalococcoidia bacterium | reverse complement strand
AGGTTCTGGCCTATGGCGCTATCGGCATACTCGATGTTCGACTGGTACTTGGACGGCGCAGTCTTGAGGTAATCCGCGCCCTTGAGAGCATCAAGTCCCGTCTGGCCAATGTAGTCCATGACTGGCCCCGTCCCGATCATCGGGCCGTACATCTTCGCAAAGAGGTCCAACGCCTCGCCGCGATCCGGTTCGCCCTGGATGCCGGTGAGAATACCGTAGGCCTCCAGCATGGCAACGGAGGCCACTGGCACGCCGGTCAGGGACATGGCCCTTGGCAAGCCTCGACCGAAGTTTACGCCTTTTAGTACGTTCTCGTGTTTGGGGTCAAGGTCGCGGATTACGCGACCCAACCAGCCCTCGTCGCCGATCTTATCCGGCTCGCAGGTGTGCCAAATATCCATGGACCGGAAATGCGACCGGTTTGGGTTGGGGTAGCCGATGCCGTTGATGATGGCGACTTTGCCGTCATCGTAAAGCTTTTTCAGAGGAGCGAGAGCAGGGTTAAGCCCGAACTCAGCGTCTATCGGCAGGACGTCCTCAGCGGCTATGCTGAGGTTGCTACGATTATCGTAATACGTTGAGCTTGTATAGGGAACGACGGTATTTACGTAGTCGTTGCCTCCTGAAAGCTGAATTACGACTAATATGGGATCTTTCTTGGTATCTGTTGTCATGGGCCAAACTCCACTGTTTAGAAGTTGGAAATTGGCGCAATTTTACCAGAGAAGCCCTGAATAGGCTAGGGCGTGGAATGTCTATTCAATAATTAGCTGGGTATGCATCTGAGGGTGGTTTGCGAAATGGCCGCTTTTCGCTTTTTGCTCCTCACGCAGTGCGGCCGTTCCAACTGCTTTTCGGTTGAAGCACGGCGATTGACTCATGATGTTGGCCGGGATTAAGACTAACACCTGTCTATTGAAACTCTTCAGGTGGCGGGAGCGTCTCCTGAAGTGGGCGGTGGTACGGGCTGGGACGGACGCCTGGCCAAAGAAATAAGAAGCGCGGCCGTACCCATCATGCCTATCAGGGTAACCAGCGACGTGGTGTAACTTCCGGTTTTGTCGAATATCCATCCGGCGTAGATGGGCAACATTATGGAACCCACAACGTCGGATGCCCGCATGATGCCGGTGAGCGTACCGTAACTCTTTCGTCCGAAGTAGTCCCCCAGGGCCAGCCACTGAAGCACCACCGTGCCCTCATATACCGCCAGCAGTATGACAAAGGGATAGAGCACCCATACCGCATCTATGCTTATGACCAGAGACATGGCCACAGCTGACGCCAGTAGGCCGCCAACCAACATCGGCTGGAAAGGCAGCTTTTGGCCTGCGAAGCCAGACCCGAGCCTGAAAGGTATGGAAAGGAAGAAGAAGAGTGACACCAGGCCTGCAGCCGACTGCTCGTCCATGCCCTTCCACGCCATTATGGGAATGATGTGTACCATGATGGCAGTCTCTGCCGAAATTCGCAGAGTGGATGAGCCGAGAATCAGCCAGAACGCCTTGGTGCGCATGGCCTCGGCCGCAGTAAAATCCCTTTTTATGGTGATATCTCCAGATTTGCCCATTACGGGATTTGGTCGGAGTTCTGGTTCGTTCTCAGGAGTCAGCCCCATGCGTTCGGGAGAGTGGCGCACTAGCAGGGACAGGGCTAGGCCAGCCACCATGATTAATATGCCCGAGTACAACAGGGTTTGTCGCCAACCAAACTGCTCAACGCTTATTCCAATGGGGAAGACGAATATGGCGCCCCCTGCGGCAAATCCCGTAAGAAGGATTGTGAGGGCTATTGCCTTTCGCCTCACGAACCATCGATTTGTCACGGTGAGCAAGGTCTGGCCGAATCCCAGATGCGTTCCAACCGAGACCACCAGCAGATAGACTAGTAGAAAAGGCAGGTAACTGTTAATGGTCTGCAGATACATAAAACCCAGACCCGCCAGAAGACTGCCGACGATAATCAATGGTCGGCCACCATAACGGTCGGCTAGCCACCCAAAGAAAGGGCCTCCTACGCCTGCCAGCGCTCGGGAGCTTGTAAAGATAAGAGATGTCTGGACTGTAGTGAGGGCCAATTCGTCGCGAATGGGAATAAAATAGACGGACGATCCATGAATGAGAACGCCACCGGTGAAAGCGGCTAGCAGTGCCGTACCTACCAGTACCCACCAGCCGTAGTATATGCCGCTAATCCGCGAAGCAATTCGCAATCGTTAACATCTATTCTGAATGTAGTATTATGAGTATATTACATGGGTTGGAGACGTGGAACTGTTTTTATAAAATGGCTTTATATGATATTTGGCATGCTTGGCGCCGTTGTGACGTTCGCTTACATGATGGAACGGACCTTTGCTCGTTACCGAGTGGTGGCGGAAGCCATTGGAGACAAAACGGACATTGAGTGGAATGTTCTTCTGGTTGTAGGTGGTAGCGCAGGCATAATGATGATTCCGGTGGGAATTGGATTTGGTCTAATGACGGCCGTCGCGATTCACGTCTTCTTGATAAAGATGCGACTGGGGCCATACTCTGGGTCTCGAGATGGCGACACCAGCTCCTCCTGGGTTACCAAGATAGTACAGCGCAGGAGCCCTTCTGGCCCATTCGGCAGTTCACCGCAGTAGGCGTCCTGTTCAAATGGTCAGGTTCGTAACTTTTGGCGAGACTATGGCGCAATACAATGCCTCATACGTCGGCCTTTACGATGAGAATGGCCAGTATGTCCTGGACTGCGGTGACACTGCGGCAATGCCAACTTTGCGCGTAGTTCGAGACCTCTTGGATGGCCAGAAGACCTCAGCTTAAATCATCGCTCTTGGCTTCATCCCTATAAGCGTGCGAACTTCTGAAGTGCGTTTTCGGCCCCGACCTCAGCCACATACACCGCTCCGGCGACGTCAATCCAAATGCCGTGCGGATAGCCTCTAAACTCGCCAGGTGCCTCGCCGCGCTGGTTCCACTTGCCGACAAGTCTTCCCTCTAACGACATTACGTGTATGCCTTCGTGCCCTGTCGCGATGTGCAGCAGACCGTCGTCGGCTAGCACAGCGTCGTTCGGCCCGGGGACGCCTGGCCACTCCCTGAGGAAGTTGCCATCGATGTCGAACACCTGGCAGCGGTTGTTCTCCCTGTCCATGACGTACACGTTGTTGTCGGCGTCTATCGTGACGTCGTGCGGAAGGTCGAACTGGCCAGGGCCGGTCCCGTCCTCGCCCCAAGACGTAATCAGCTCGCCCTTCGCCGTAAATCGGTGCACTCGATTCTGGCCGTATCCGTCGCCAACGAAGATCTCACCGGCAGGAGACATGACAGCACGTGTCGGTCGATTGAACGGCGCACCCGGCTCTCCCGGCTGGCCCTTAACACCGATCGTCATCAGCAGCTCACCCGACGGAGCGTACTTGCGCACAGTGTGGTCCGCGCTGTCCGTCATGAATATCTCGTCGTCTGGACTAATCCACATTCCGTGAGGAGTCTCATACAGGTCCTCGCCCCAGGTCTCCAACAGCTTGCCATTGATGTCGAAAACCAGCACGGCCCCGCCAGCCACGTCTGGGTAAGGCCACTCGCGAATGGCAACGTATGCTTTGCCCTGGGAGTCCACAGCCACGTCTGAAGCTACGCACCGCTTTGGCAGCTCCGGCCAACCCTCGACGAGCTCGTACTGGTAGTCTCCGAAGCCAAATGTTACTGTCATTGCCTGTTCCTCAATCAGATTTATTTGCGCATGATAGCCTTTTCTTCAGGGAACCGGAAATGTGTTATAAATCTCTGTGAGTTGCCAGAAGAATGGGTGCGTCCGCCTGATGCTGTTTATTCGCTTAAATAACAACTCAGCTGACATTATTTTTACCCATCGCCAAGTTATTTAAAAATAGCGGAACTCCCATTAGCTTGAAGGAGACATAAAAAAATATGAAAGAACAGATTGAAAATTTTGGAGTGCTCTTGCCGACCCGCGGAGTGCTGGTTTACGCCGACGGTGCGCAACCTAAGGTAGAGCTTAACTGGCAGCTGGCCGAGACAGCGGAGCGAATTGGATTCGATTCCGTCTGGGTGGGAGACAGCATTACATCCAAACCCAGGATGGAGCCTCTGACCACTATGGCTGCCATCGCTGCACGCACGCAGAGAGTCAAGATCGGCACGGCAGTAATGCTCACGGCCCTGCGACACCCTGTCCACCTGGCGCATGCGCTGTCCACCATTGACAACATCTCCAATGGCCGCACTATTTTGGGAGTCGGCGCGGGCAGGGGAGACAATCCTATGTATGTTCAGGAGCATACGGCAGTTGGCGTGCCGATAGAGGAGAGGGCTGATCGCATGGAAGAGGGCCTGCGCCTGATGCGGGAGCTGTGGACAAAAGACAACGTGACCAGCAACGGCCAGCACTACCCCATCAGCGACGTCACCCTGGAGCCCAGGCCTGTTCAGTCCAGCGTGCCGATCTGGATATCAAGCAACTGGGTGCAGCGCGGCCTTCGGCGTGTTGCTGAGCTTGGCGACGCCTGGATAACCAACGTGACCACTCCGGAAATCTTCACCAAGTGCTGGGACCGCATCGCGGAGCACGCTGTGACCGCCGGTAGAGACCCCAAGTCCATCACTCGCTGTCTCTACATATCGGTCAACCTGAATACTGAGGAAGAGTCTCTCAGAGAGGGCGACGCTTTCATGCAGGCCTACTACGGCAGGCCATACGAAGCGGTCAGCAAGCAGCTGCTATGCGTATTCGGCCCCCCGGAGAAGTGCGCTGAGGCCATCAATAACTACAGAACAGTGGGAGTGGACTATTTCATAGTTCGCTTCGCATCGCCAAATCAGATGGCGCAGATGGCGACCTTTACCAACGAGGTGCTGCCTCTGGTAGGGGCCTAACTGGAAAGTAGCTCTTTCAGCGCTTC
>CAUZQF010000203.1:0-4913 GCA_963581905.1 Dehalococcoidia bacterium | reverse complement strand
GAGCACAACAATCGCGTAACAATATTCGACAAGTCGGGCGGCTTCCTGGACAAGTGGGGCGTTCAAGGCCAGGGAGACGGTCAACTGAACGGTCCCGCGGGCCTGGCATTCGACGAAAATGACGACGTCTACGTCTCAGACCACCTCAATAACCGCGTGCAGAAGTTCACCAAGAAGGGAGGCTTCTTGTTCAGCTTCGGCGCCAAGGGCGAGGGCGAAGGCGAGTTCAACCTTCCCTGGGGAATCTGTGCAGATGCCGACGGCGATGTCTTTGTGGCCGACTGGCGAAACGACCGCATCCAGAAGTTTTCCCCTGACGGGAGGTTCCTCGCCACGATCGGCGAATCGGGTCAAGGCGATGGCCAGCTAAGCCGCCCTTCCAGCGTGACCGTCGACAAGAATGGCTTCATATACGTGGCCGACTGGGGCAACGAAAGAATACAGGTCTTCGATGCCGAGGGAAACTTTCACCTCAAGCTGCGTGGTCAAGCAACCCTTTCCAAGTGGGCCGACGAATTCTATGAAGCCAACCCCGACGAAAAACTGGAGAGGGAAACGTCCACGCTTATTCCGGAGCTTACCTCCGAAGTGGACACGCCACACGAGGAGTCGGCTCGGATAGAACCCTACTTCTGGGGGCCAACTTCCGTAAAGCTGGACGCTGAAGGACGTCTGTACGTCACCGAGAGTAATCGCCACAGAATCCAGATATACCAGACAGTAATATCTTGAGGGCTGTTGATCGCGCCGACGGAGCCTCCCGAGATAGGAGTAGCGTCGCCTCCGGCCTGTTCGCAAGAGCAGGTATATAGAATTGGCGACATCGTCGTGGCTTATGAATTCCCTAATCGTAGGGTTGTGGAGACCTTGCCTAGGCTGGGACTTTTCGTAAGACAACCCCGTTACATCTATCACAATAGTGCGGTGGGATAACCCGAAGGCAAGCGCCTTCGCCTGGATCAGCTCCCGAATCAAGGCATGGAGTTCTACAACGGCACCACTCGCTCCAGTCAATAAACCTATTCGCATCCACCGGACCCACCAGCAATACGATACAACTTCAAAATAACGATGGGATTCGGCAACACGTTGAACAGGGGCGGTTTATACCCGACCGCGTCGATTGCCGCTGCCACCGCGGGAACTGGTCTGTTACTATGCGCACCTAGGTATTCCTAATGCCCTGGTAGCGGGAGGCTTGGATGGCTCAGAAAAAGGATATTACAGACGTACTCGTCGTAGGTGCTGGTGCATCTGGTGCTGCCTTTGTATGGAGCCTAGCCGAGGCAGGCATAGACGTGATGTGTTTGGAGCAGGGGGGAAGGCTGCTGCATGGAGCGACAACCCCAGGAAAGGCTTCCCAGCCCACCAGCGCTGCACCTGTCAAGCCGTATGAGCCGGCCCTCGAGCTTGTTGACGTCCAATACAGAGTTACGGAGAAACATACCTCAGGGCGATTTTGGATGTACGCCTGGTAGATGACCGTGCAAAAAAAAGGTCACTTAGGTGTCCATACCTTTATCAAGTACACCGTCCACATACCACCGTATGCTGACACCTCCAAGTGATGCCGGCTGGATATAGCCGGACAGGTCGCAGTTAAGTCTATTGTCTGTCCGGTTGCACTTGACACGGACGGCCCGGGTGACGCTGGCATGCTAACAGGTCTGCTAACAAACCTGCTAACACACTGCAAACCAAACCATCACGCCTAGGTACGAACGGCAGTACAGTTTGTTCTAAAAAGGTACTTAAAAGACTAGAACAAACCATGTCGTTACTGACTCTTAATCAGTAGGTTCCCGGTTCAAGTCCGGGGCGGGTCACCAACATACTTATCGCATAAATAAGGGCTCCCTCGATAATCGGGGGAGCCCTTATCTTTGTCGGCAAAGGTCGGCTTGGTAATCGGGCAGTCTAGTTTCCTACGGCAAGATCGAAAACCGCCGCTGTTAGACCGCTTGTTTGGCTGAGCGTCATGGCGGCAACAGGTATTAGTCGATGTTCTCCGGCACTCGGAAAGAGACTTCATACTCACGTCTCTTAGAGTCGGCTGCCGCCTGGCTCTAGCCGAATGTCGCTAGGAAGTCGGCGGGACCATAAGCACCCAAGGCCACGAAAAATACGGCAAGGGCCAGTGCCACAGCGTAGGGCACGTATCGCGATATTCGTGGGTCGGATGAGGTATTGAAGCGCTCTATCAAGATGCCACCTAGCATGAAAAACAGCCCCATGAGCATGCCTGTGAAAAGTCCAAAGACTCCCTGAACAACTGCGAATGACGGCATGCGGAAGGCGGCATCGCCCAGGTCGCGAGCAATTGCGGAAGAGTCGGCAATGCCCTTGGCGACGTTCAGAATGGCCGTGGAGTATGGCATGAATAGGCCTGTAATGAAGGATACCAGCACGCCGAACAAGAACCCCATTACTACCCACATGATCAGGCCGTGCATTCGGCCGTCCCTGGCAGTCGTTGTCCACACTAGCAGCGCGCCAAGGGCCGCTCCGGCTATCGCACCTGATGGCGTAAGGATTATCGTAGCTTGAAAATCGAGATGGGTCGGATCGAGTGGAAACTTTGTTCGTGCCAGAAATGAGACCAGCATAGTGGAGACGCCAAGGGACGCGCCGTAAATCATCAGGCATATAGTCAAACGATACTTTGTTTGGCTTGTGCGGGCATCCTCGCGCAAGCTAGATAATGTGATCGGTGACTTCATGGGATATTCTTGACGGGTCAACTCTGGGCTAGGCATCCTGTGCATCAATCATTGACCGCTACGCCTGCAAGGCGAAGTTCTTTGGCGTGGTGACAACTAACATAATGGTTAGGTTCAACCTCTACAAGGCTGGGAGCTTCTACCCTACAAACGTCGGTTGCATGTTCACATCGTGGATGGAAGTAGCAGCCCGAAGGAGGATCGGCAGGGTTCGCAACTTCGCCTTGAAGCACTACGCGATTGGACCGCCTGCGAGGGTCTGGCTCGGGTACCGCCGAAAGCAGAGCAGCAGTGTAAGGGTGTTTAGGGTTAGCAAAAAGCTCATCCGTGGGAGCCAATTCCACAATTTTTCCAACGTACATCACTGCTACCCTATCGCTGATGTGCCTCACGACACTCAGGTCGTGGGCGACGAAGAGGTACGTTAGACCAAGGTCCCTTTGAAGATCCAAGAGCAGGTTGAGCACCTGAGCCTGCACTGATACGTCCAGAGCAGACACTGGTTCGTCGGCGACAATCAAGCGTGGATGGGTTGCCAGCGCTCTGGCGATTCCGATACGTTGACGCTGTCCACCACTGAACGCATGGGGGAAACGCCGCATGTATTCGGGACGCAGCCCAACTAGCGAGAGCAGCTCCGCGACGCGCTCCTCGCGCTCTTTTTTGTTACCAAGGCCGTGTACAAGCAGCGGCTCGCCCACTATATCCATAAGGGTCATTCGTGGGTTCAGAGAGGAGAATGGGTCCTGGAAGATCAATTGCATGTCGCGCCTGAGACCTCTCAGCTGTGCGCGAGGCATGGTGACCACATCTACGGTCTCGCCGTCCTCGGTGCGATAGATGATCTCACCGCTGGTCGGACTAACGGCCCTTAGAATGCACCTTGACGTAGTCGTCTTTCCACAGCCGCTCTCGCCCACTAGACCTAGGGTCTCTCCCTCGTTGATGAAAAACGACACATCGTCAACGGCGCGAACTGCCCCCACCTCTTTCTGCATGATGCCTCTCCTGATTGGAAAGAACTTGCGGAGGTTTTTGACTTCAAGCAATTTACGTTCGGGTGTTTCTTCTACCTGCACCAACGGCTACGCTCCTTTGTAGAGAAAGCAGCTAACCTGGTGATTTTCGCCAACCAGGGATAGCTCAGGCATTTTAGTATTGCATACGCCCTCAATAAACGCTTCGCAGCGAGGATTGTAAGGGCATCCAGTGGGCCGGTCGTAAGGGTGCGGCACGGATCCAGTAATGGAAGCCAACTTCTCCTGCCTCACACCGTCCATACGCGGAATCGATTCCAGCAAAGCCTTTGTGTAGGGGTGCTTAGGGTTGTGGAAAATATCGTCCACCGGAGCACTCTCCACTACTTGTCCCAGGTACATTACGACCACATGATCAGCCATCTCTGCTATCACGCCTAGATCATGAGTAATCATCATGATGGCCATATTGTATTCATCCTGCAACCTACGCAGCAGGTCAAGAATCTGAGCTTGGGTCGTTACATCCAGCGCTGTCGTCGGCTCATCAGCAATAAGCAAGGTTGGGTTACATGAGAGGGACATGGCGATCATAGCCCGCTGTCGCAGGCCTCCGCTGAGTTGGAACGCATACTCGTCCACCCGGGTTTCCGGCGAAGGTATGCCGACCAGCCCGAGCATCTCCACTGCTATTGTACGCGCCTCACTCTTGGACACATCACGATGCAGCCTGATAGCTTCGATGATCTGGTTACCCACAGTATGTACGGGGCTAAATGAGGTCATAGGCTCCTGGAAGATGTATGAGATCTCACCGCCGCGAATTGACCTAACTACTTCACCGTTGGGGTCCTGCCCCGCCAAATCGATGCTTTCGCCGGCCTCGTTATCCTGAGTCCTACGGAAGTGGATCTCGCCATCTACTACTATTCCCGGCTTGTCCAAAATGCCAAGAATAGAACGGGCGGCGACGCTTTTACCACATCCGCTCTCGCCCACGATGCCGAGGGTCTGACCCGCATATAATTCAAAGCTGGCACCATCCACAGCAACCACCGTGCCCTCATCAAGAGGGAAGTGGGTATGCAGATTTTTCACCGATAATAACGGCTCATCGCTTCTCTGTTTATTAACCATAGGGGTCGGCTGCATCTCTAAGTCCATCTCCCAGGAAGTTGAATGCCAAGACTGCTAGGATCACGGGTATCGCAGGTAT
>CAUZQF010000202.1:0-4923 GCA_963581905.1 Dehalococcoidia bacterium | reverse complement strand
CAATATGGCCCTCAGCTCTCGTTCCCTACCAAGAATACGCCTCATAGGGCGGCCCAGGTCGTGATCGAAGAGCACAAAGTACTGCTGAGTAGTCTCGCTCCAGTTGGGGCCCACAGCCTCAGGATTGCCTGTGTCCAGTTCTGTTGACTTTCGTTCTATGTAAAAGGCCATGGACATGGCTGATAAGCCTGCCATGACCAGCAATGCTCCTATGTAGGTTACAGGCTCGACACCCCACACGCTGGAAAATAGCCGGGAGCTGACCAAAGGCGATACAACCAGGAATACGCCGCCAATGATGAGAACGGCAATGCCGACGATCAGCGTGATGCGTTCGGGCGTGGCCTTAGGCATAGGTGCTGCGCTGCTGCAATATGGTCGGCTCGAACTCGGGGCTACTCAAGATTGGGAGTCACCATGCGATAGCCCTGGTCGCGAATGTTGACTATGAGGTCTGATGCGCCTAACCGTACGCCAAGCTGCTTGCCGACGGCGTCCTTTATCTCGCGGATTCGTACCCGCAGCGACGCCCTGGGGTCTTCGCCTTCAGAGAAGCGCATCAGCTTGCTGAACGGCACCACCTCACCGGGGCTCCGGTACCAGGTGGACGCCAGTTCCTGGAAAATCTCAAACTTCATGCCCTGTATATCTGCTACAGGCACGGGCGATTCCCCAGTGGTGGTGTATACCACCTTGGCGCTGCTGTCTATCGAGAGGTGTTCGCCGATGTTAACGTTCTCCGGCGTGCTGCCGATCAATCGACGCAGTCGCAGAACAACCTCTTCGGGACTGGCCAGCTTGTCTATGAAATCTACTTGTGCGTCCCACTTCAAGGTGCCTCGAACCGCGGTCTCCCGGTCCGGTCCCTGAACGTACTGGGTGAACATGAGCACCGGCAAGTGAGGGTGGCGTTCGACTATCTTCTGCAGAATGCCGAGGCCCTTGAATCGATCGTCGCGGTGCTCACCGAAGCGGACGTCCAGAAGAACACCGTCCGGGCGCTCTTCCTCTATGGCGTAAAGTGCGGCCATCTCGAAGTCGTCCCCTGTGATGTACTTGCCTTTAGGGGCCACGACAATGGCGTTCCAGCCCTCCTCTTCAATGCGTCTCTCCACGCTTTTGACGATAGGGGAGTCGTACTCGTCGTCCACGATCAGGATTTTTCGTTGGCCTCTGGACTGGTTCATATATTGCCGCCAATAAACTCAAGCTTGCTCAACTGTCCTACATTATATCTCGTATTTCGAATCAGTTTACTTTATGAACCCTGTTAACCCCTTTGGTATAGGTGAGCAGCCGTCCTGAAATACCGCAGCCGCGTTGTTAAGGGAATCGCAATTTTTGCATGCCCTTCTTTTAGGTATTCGCTCCTACCGTACATTCACAACTAACTGGGCGTTATGTCGATGGCCGCGGGTGACACGAGATAACCCTAGTCTTTAGATAACCTCCTTGAAAGGGGAAACCTTATGATGAAAATCCGAATAACATTGTTTGCGGCTGCTCTAGTGGCGGTGCTGGCGGTGGGCTTTACTGCCACGACCAACCAGGCTGAGGCTGCTGAGCCGTTCCTATGTCCCGTGGTCGGCGATGGCGTGAATAATGCTGATGCCCACAATGGAGATAACGGGGTCTCGACAATCCATCCTCCCGTGGGAACATCGTTCCTGCCTGGCAACAATAAGGCTGGGGAGAACTCTAATCCTAACGCCCATAACACTTCGGGGCCTGGCAACGCGGATGCCGGTCCTGGCGGCAATCCCGACTTCTCGCCCATCTGGCCTGGGTAGCCGCTGAAGCCGGTTACTTAGGCAACGTTTAGCTGTTTCTCACCCGCATATAGAGGCCCGACCTAGAAAATAGGTCGGGCCTCTATTATTTTTTTCGACTTTCTCGCGACTAAGACTATCTAAATATTGCTCCAAAATTGCCTGGATTACACCTATCCATGTGACTCAACCGTGCTTAAACCCTGCCAAAGCCTTCTGCCAGAAGAAACATGCAGAAGAAACATGACTAAAGCCGCTGGTAAAGGCGGTGTTGGGTGGTATCGTCTGACTCATTGCAGGTTAGCTGTTGATGGGTCTCCAGATGCCATTTAGAGTGAAACAGATGCAACCAATTAGCGTTAATGTCGCGGTGCAGGCGATGGATGTACCAGCCCTAATATGCTCAAATTACTCGGGCCAGGACCCCAGCGTGTCCTACAGCTCCGTGGTTGCCGCAGCGGTCGCGCAGGCGCTGGGCATCGAGGATTTTCTGTTTAAGCCAGAACGAATTCACGAGCTTAGGCGGCTGCTCTGGGAAAAGAATAACGCTGGCCAAGAGACCCTGTTTACACCGGTTACAGGGGTTACAGCACCCGGCTCCTAACTGAGCCCCAGCTTTAATTGCTCTACACAAAGTATTTCGTCACGCCGCCTAGTGCGGGCGTGGCCGAAATCGGTGGCGTCCCAGGCCCGACGGTGTCATTTATACCTGTCCTTATACCCATCCCCTTCGATTGTAGTCCGCTCGTTGATTGTTGAGTAAGCCTTCCCGATTAGAGATCTGCCAATTCCCGCATTGGTCTCTGGAATTCGCTGTCTGCTTTAGGGGCAGAAGATATCTGTCCAATTAGATATACAGCGATATGCAGCAAGACCAGCATTCAAAGGCAACATCGAAACCCCGCGCGCAGGACCGCCCGAACGCCGAGCAGATAGCCGCCTCAATCAAGGAACAGATTGAAGGGCAAAACGTTTCGGCTGCAACGGAGGCCCTCGCACACCTACGTCCTGCCGACCAGGCCGATGCGGTATCTCGTCTGTCCCATGATGTGCAGAGAATTCTTCTAGGCGAAATGCAGCCCGCCGGACTAGGTGTGTTGATAGAAGTGTTGGGGCCGGAGAGAGCCGTGTCGCTGTCTCAGGAAATGGATGTGGAGCAGCTATCGCAGGTTCTTGACGAGACCAGCCCTTCCGCCGCCGATCTGCTGAGAGCGCTGCCGGTTGAGGTCGCGAATTCGACTCTAGAGCGAATGGAGGTCGCCGAAGAGGTCGCTCCGTTGTTGGAGTACGACGACCACGACGCTGGCGGGCTCATGACGCCGGAATTCGTTGCACTTCGCGATACCATGACCGTGACGCAGGCTATGGACATGATCCGCAACTGGGCAGGGCAGACCCAGCATGCGCCAGAAGATATCCACTTTATCTTTGTCGTGGACTATCGAGATGTCCTAAAGGGCGGACTATCCCTTGCCCAGCTTGTATTGGCGGAGCCGGGCCAGCTAGTGCTCCAACTCATGGACTGGGAGCTGATATCCGTAGCTGACGACACGGACTAGGAACCGGCGGCGCGTCTCATGAAGCGGTACAACATCCACAGGCTGCCGGTGGTAAATCGTTCCAACGTGCTGGTTGGCGTGCTCAAGCTGGAAAACATGATGGACGTCCTTGAAGAAGAGGCCACCCAAGACATGTACCGCATGGTCGGTGTGGGCGAGGAAGAGAAGGCGCTGGATCCTTTCTGGCGCTCTGTCAGAAGCCGGTTGCCGTGGCTGATAGTCAATCTTGGTACAGCGATGCTGGCAGGCCTGGTCGTGACTCTATTCCAGTCCACCATCGTTCAGATGATAGCGCTGGCAGCTTTCTTGCCGGTCATAGCAGGGCAGGGGGGCATTGCAGGCACTCAGACTCTTACGCTGATCGTGCGCTCTCTGGCGCTGGGAGACGTGAGTCCCACCGACGCCAAAAGGCTGCTCTTGAAAGAGGTCGGCTTAGGTCTGGTGCACGGGCTGGCTTTGGGACTGCTGGTGGCCGTGATCGCGTACCTCTGGAAAGGCAACGCTGTTCTGGCGCTGGTTGTCGGCGTGTCGATGCTGGTCGTGGCCGGATTTAGCGGTGTGGTAGTGCCGCTGGGCATGAGGGCCATGCGCCTGGACCCTGTGCTGTCATACGCCGTGGCCGTCACGACCATGACCGATGTTATCGGCTTTCTTGTGTACCTCGGACTGGCGTCTGCCGTTATCACCTACCTCGTAGCTTAACCGGGTTGCCTAACGGGGTCGCTTAACCGGTAGCCGTCCTCTCTTCTCATATTCTTTCTACGCACAACCACAGGCAGTCAGGCAATGTGCCCATACCTGCGCAACGTGCTAAAATGCCCAACGCTTACCCTCGTAAATCACTTCGTGGCTAGTCTGAAGTTTTTGAAAACTGCCAGACCTGTCGCATGACAACAGAATGGAGAGGACGCCATGCTTGAAAGATTCAAGGTGTCAGCAGAGGATCAGGTTAGGGTTCCTGAGGATTCATTAAGAGAGACCGTCGGAGCCATCTTCGAGAAGATGGGTGTTCCGCCCGAGGACGCTGCTCTGGGCGCTGACGTGCTAACTAGCACCGACCTTCGCGGAGTGGAGACTCACGGCGTGTCCAACATGCTGAGGACCTACGTGGGCCAGTACAACCAGGGCACCCTCAATCCGCGACCCAATTGGCGGGTCACGCGCGAGTCCCCTGGCACAGCTGTAATTGACGCCGACAAGGGCCTGGCCGTGATCTTGGGCCCCAAGGCTATGAACATGGCCATCGAAAAGGCCCGCACTGTGGGCGTAGGCATCGTGACGATGTTCAATGCGGGGCACTCCGGAGGCATCGGCCATCACGCCATGCTGGCAGCCCAGCAGGACATGGTGGGGCTTGTCACCACGGCCGCCAGTGTGCAGGTGGTGCCAACGTTCGGAGCCGAGCCTCGCCTGGGCACCAACCCCATTGCCATGGCAGCTCCTGCCAAGAACGAGCCGCCTTTCCTGTTTGACGCCGCAACGTCCGCTGTCGCCGGCAACAAGCTGGGCCTGGCCAGAAGGGTTAACGCCAACATGGAGCCCGGTTGGATTACCCAAACGGACGGCACGCCTATCATGGAGGAGTGGCCTGTGCC
>CAUZQF010000201.1:0-4948 GCA_963581905.1 Dehalococcoidia bacterium | reverse complement strand
CTGTACAGCGACTCGAAACAGGACAACGGCCTTCCGCATATGGAGGCGCTGCTCCTGGGCGGCCTGCCTATACGAGAGCAGATCGCGTGGCGTGGGCCTTTCGTGATGAACACTCAAAATGAACTGTACCAGACTATGAACGACTACCATGCAGGACGAATGGGCACCATACCGGCGAAACGAGCGGGGGACGAGGTCAGTCTGTAAAGTCCTCTGCCATAACAAGAAGCCTAGCGACCGTGTTCCAGTTGCGGGCTGTCACATCGACGCCTATTAGTCTTTCGGCAGCCCGCGCTAGATTGGAACGACCGATGCCGTCGGGCGCGTGCAGGTAAAAGACCTGGGCTGTTAGAACGAAGCTCTCGCTGGCGGATTTGGCAGCGTCTAGGCCTTCCACGTCCGGGGCATCCGCGCGCTGACCAAAGAAAAACAGGTGCAGCGTTCGCGGCTCGGCCTCCGCCCCTGGAAACGGGTTGGACGCTGCCGCCTGACGGAACTGCCCAACGCCAAGCACAATGACACGAGGCCGGAAGTCAAAGAGCTCGGAAACCGCTTTGGAAATGCTCTCCTCAAGAGCCGATGCGTCCAACTCAGCACTGCGAAAGATGGCGTTGCCACTCTGGATGTAGGTCTTCACGTCTTCGCAACCGAGGCCTTCCAGCAACACGACGAGATCCTTCATCAGCAGCACATTCTTGCCGCCAACATTGATGCCACGAAACAGCGCGATCCAGCTAGCCATTCTTTTATTGTAAGCGTTCACATCCTGTGCCGTTTCTGGCCAGGACCTGAACACTTACCGTACATTTTCCGGCGGTGACGCCTGGAACCCCGGCTCGGATATACGGTGGGCGTCCCGAGGGCTTGGAGTGCTTTGGAGTGCTTAGGGGGATCGCTTGCGCCGCCACGTCCAGAAATGATGGAAATCGCCGAAGCCCATCCTGCGGTACAAAGGTTCTCCCATCTCTGATGGTCCCAGCACCGCTGGCAAGGTGGAAGCGCTACTCAGCGCGACCCACGTCATGGCTGTGCCATAGCCACGGCGCCGATACGCCGGTTTGGTCGCTACCCCAAAGCCCTACAACGCCGTCACTTATAACGCCGATTGAGACGCTCACAGCCCGACCCTGAACACGACCGATGAAGTACCGCATGTAAGGATCGTCAAGGCTAGCCGGCGCATGCCAGCAGCCAGGATTATACACCCCGACGTGCTCAAAGCCCTCGAAGCTGGCCTCCTCGAATTCCTCAAGCGTTTCTGGTGTTCTCACTCGTTCGATTTCCAGTTCAGGAGGGATAGCGACAGAGGGCTGCACGCCCGGTGGCCGCAGGAGATAGGGTGCGGGTTCGATCCCAGTGTTCCCTGGAAGCTCGAAGCCCAGGGAGGTCAGATTTAACACCCTCCACCAGTCGATCACCTCCACCTGGTCCTGCTCATGAGCAACCACCAGCTGCTCGATCTCCTGCATTAACGCGGGTGTTTCTGCGACTGATCCCGGTGTCAGAGTGGCTGCCTGATGGTGAATAGCCGTCGCCGGACCCGATTGCCAGCAGGTCCAGAGTGAATCGGAATACCGGCATTCGAGTACGTGGGCACGGATTTGTTTATCGGCCCAGGCGGCTTGGTTCTTCGCTGCAGCTTGGATTAGGTCCATTGCCCCTTACTCCTCTTCCCCTAGCGTCGCCTGCTCTTCTTGCCAGCGAAGGGCCTCTGCGCGGGCGGCCTGGCGAGTCGGCGCGTTCATGCCGCGAGTGCGCAGGTATATTGCCGAATCAGCGTTGGGCCTGCCAGTGCTTTCGTAAAAAGACTTGAAGCCCTCGATGTCCTTGGCGAACGCCTTCTGCCATCCGTTGGTCCTATCCAGCGCAGGAAAGGTATCCAGAACGCCAATGTCGTTGAACCGGTCCATGAATTCGAAGTCCAGTTCGACTCGCCCTCCCATATGAAGACGCGCCTGTCGTTGCCCAGGTTGTACGCGCCGACGATGTTGACGCTGGGCGGAGGTTCGCCCTGCCAGATCGTGGCCAGAAGCTCGGGGTCGCGAGCGCGCTCGGATGTGAATATGGAAACGAACAGCAATTTTCAATTCCTTTTAACAGCGATTACCGATCACGCCATGGGATTAATGTCCGGCAGGTCCAGCAGGGCCGCGCCGTAGTTTTCGTAGGCAGAGCTGCTGACCATGAAGTGCTGCGCCGCCGCATTGATGTCACGAAGGCACCGCTGAAGTACGCCAGGGCGATACAGCGCGGAACCTCCCGCATAGCGGTAAGACCTGGTGACCACATCAACGACGACATCGGTGGCGTAGGCAGCCACAGCCCTCATTTCCGACTGCAGCGCCAGCCCAGGGACACTGCCTGTCTGGCAGACGTCCCATCCCTTCTGGTTAACATCAACGCACAGGGCATGGGCTGACCTCAGTTTGAAGTCGCATTCGGCCATATCTCTCTGAAAGGCGGGTCTGTGCGCCAGAAGTGAGGGCGGATTGCCCCTTCGCTTCTCTGAAGCGTATCGCATTATTTCGTCCAGCGCATGCCTTCCGACGCCCAGGGCGAAGGCTGCGTGCTCATTGGCAACGTAGCCCGGCCTGCCCATGAGGTAGGACAGCCCGCCCCTTTTCGGCTGCCACGCCGCGAAGTCCCAGGTGAACGCCTTAGGAACGAACAGGTCGGAGACAGAGACATCGTTGCTGCCGGTGCCGGCCAGTCCAGTGACGTCCCAGTTGTCGAGAATCGTGGCGCTGGATGTGGGGTAGACCAGCATCAGATAGGTTGGCGATACATCTGTTTCTTCCAGGGTGAACGCCCCGGTGCTCAGCCACTGCGAGTGCCGCGCGCCGCTGGCAAAGGGCCATCTGCCGTTCAGAATGTAACCGCCGTCCACCCGCTTGGCCTTGCCCGCTGGCATGGCGACGGTGGCCCCTTTGGGAACCACGCCTTCCTTGAAAATCTCAGCCACCGCTTCGTCGCCAGCAAAGGCCGCTGGCTGACCTATGGACGTCGCGCCTATCATGACGCACCAGCCAGCAGACGAGTCCACGCTTGCCATCGCCTCCAGAACCTCGAACTGGGTTACGGGGTCGGTCTCTGCGCCGCCAAAGATTTCAGGCAGCTTTAGAGCAAAGAGTCCGGCGTCGTAGATGGCGTTGACAGCGTCTTTCGAAAGAGTGCCTATATCTTCAGCTTCCTGAGCCTCGGCCTGCACCACGTCCCGAACGCTTTCGACGGCGTCCAGCAGGAACTGTCGTTTTTCAGCAGAGTCGGAAGGAAATTTCGGCAGCATATTTTGAATACTCCGGGGAAACTCAGCGCCTCAGACATGGCTAATTTGGATGCGCGGATGAAGTTGTGGTCTCGCGGATTATAGCCGGGTGGCGCAACGATAGACCAGCGGCCCTTCTTCGTCGACTACTCAGTAATGCTTACTGGATACAACTCCAGAGGGCAATTTACGTTGCCGCCGCTTGGGCCACCTGGTAGCGAGAAGAGTACTTCCTCTCTCTAATAGAGAAGCTGGCTACCGTGGCGAATGCCAGCGTTGCTCCGGCCAACGCGAATGACAGATCGTAATTGCCAGTAACGTCGCGCAGTATGCCTGCAACCTGTATGGCTGCCGCGCCACCGATCTGGTGCGCCATGAAGACGAGGCCGCTGAGCACACCCACGTTCCGTATGCCGTACACGTCGGCGGTGAGTGCGGTTGTCAGAGGCACGGTCGCTAGCCAAGCCGCGCCACCCACCATGGCGAAGCCAAACAGCCCCCACATACCTGGAGCGAGTACTAGGATAAGGAAGCCTATTCCACGAACGGCGTAGACCAGCGTCAGAAGATTCTTACGGCCGAACCGGTCGCCAAGAAAACCGATGCTCAACACACCTATCAGGTTCATAAGGCTGAGAACGCCGAAAGCAGTAGCTGCCATAGAAGGCGAAAAGCCCTCTTCAATAGCGTAGGGCACAAAGTGGGCAGACATCATGGTAGTCGTAATGCCGCAGACAGTGTATCCGCCTAACAGCTGCCACATAGGCACCGACCGGAATGCCTTCTTCCAGTCCACGGCCTCCAAAGGGCCTTCTCTACGCGGTCGACTCACTACACCTTCGTCATCTGTCGACGGGGTGTCGCCGTCTGGCAGCAGTCCCATGTCGCTAGGGTCGTTGCGAATGAAAATGTAGATAAGAGGCAAGGCCAGTCCAAGTATCATCAGCCCCAGCATTAGCCAGGTGTTGCGCCAGCCGATGATCGGAATTACGAAGGCAATGAATGGCACAATCAACAAACCACCAAGAGAGCCCCCTCCCGATATCAAGGCAATGGCAATAGACCGTCTTCGCTGGAACCACCTCGACACAAGAACGCCCATCGTATTCATCGCACCAGCGCTTCTGCCAATGGAGATGAATATGCCGAATACGATGATGAGGAAGACGATATGGTTGGTCTGATTCAGAGTGGCCGTACCAACGCCCATAACGATTACGCCAACTAGAATGAGTTTGCGCCCACCTAACCTATCGAATATGCGACCGATTATTGGTTGCGATACACCACCGACGAGAGACGACACCGCCACTGCAAGCGAAATAGTGCTCCTGCTCCAGCCGAACTCATCACTCATAGGAATAACGAATACGCCGAAGCCGCCAACTGCCCCCATGGCCAACATGGTTACAAAAGCGCCAGTCGAGACGATGAACCAGCCGTGAAATATTCCGCCTGAACTCGATTGATTCATTGCTTAAGCCTGCTTCCTTCCGCGATTTGCAGACAATATATCCGTTCGCTGTTGAATTTGCATCTAATCCAACGTGACAATGGCCGGAAAGCTACTCATATTGAATCCGGACTAAAACCGAACCTACCTGGATCTATAGGAAGGACAGCGCATCTTAAGTACACTAGACTTGAGTGGATTTGTATCAAGTTTATTGCTATAATTATTAT
>CAUZQF010000200.1:0-4953 GCA_963581905.1 Dehalococcoidia bacterium | reverse complement strand
CTCCCAACTCATCGCCAAAAGAGGTAAGCGGCGCGGCGATCACACCTACGAATTCGATGCCCAGTTCCGCCTGATGCAACTGCCGAACGAATTCGACGTCGTCCTCGATGCGGCCAACCACAAGCAGCAGCTCGGGACGCTGTTCGCGCAGGTGTTCGAGGATGGTATCGAACCTCTTCGTGTCGGCGGCGTAGGTGAGAACAGAAGGCAAAGGTAGCCGTCTCTCGCTGCAATATTCTAACGAACCAGCCGCCAATTGCCGGGGGAATTCGCCTGCGGAGGAATGGACAATGGTAACCTCCACAAGGTCGGGGTTACGGCTCAGCGCGTAGTCTATAACGCCGTGGAAATACGAAGATGCAGGACTGAGGATGTCTACAACTTTGCCCTGCGCCTTGGAACCCAGCGCTCCCCCATGATTCCACAGCAATTTACCGCTGTCGTTGGCCACCTTTGCGGCGCGAATAGTGAGCCCGCTGGAATACGGCCCCATGAGCACATCGACCTCGTCCGTACTTATGAGCCGTTGAGTCAGCTCCTCGCATCGCTGGGGTCGGCTTGAGTCATCGTAATGGTACAGCTCCACGGGACGACGTTCATCTCCCAGGGCAAGTCCGCCGAGGCGATTCACATAATTGACCCAGGCCTCCACACCAGCGTACGCCTGCTTGCCTGGATACGCATACCTGCCTGTCAAAGACACGGTGATGCCTACCCGAATTTGTTTGATATCAGACTCAGATTCCAGCAACCTACTCCTAACTTAGATTAAAGGTTTCGCCAGCGGCGTAACTTTGCCATTTCCCATTCTTATACACAGTGACCCAGCCACCGCCAAGAACCGTCCACCCATCGGGAACGCTCAGGCAGCCTGTTGCGCCGTCGATACCCAACGCCCACAGGTCAGCATGGCCACTGGAGGCTAGCTCCTCAGACGTCTCCTCAGGTTTGCTGCGCTCGTGGTGTGGTAACGCAACGACACCTGGCACGATACCCAAGGTCTCTCTCCACTCACGGAAACGCATCCAGGAACCCAGTACCATGGCCCCGGCGCTGGACCCGGCCAGAATGGCGTCTCGCTGGAGCAGGTCCTTTATTTTCTGCAGAAGAAGAGAGTCTTTTATTTCATCGAACAGTTTAGCCGGATTGCCGCCTGTGAAGTAGACGATGTCGGCGCTGTCCACCTGAGACGCCAGGGCCTTGTCGTTGGCCTCCTCAGCCGTCGTTACCAGTAGAGGCGCAGCGTCGGCGCCCAGATCGAGGAAGTGCGTCACGCCGTTGTTCGATGCCAGAACCGCGTTACGCTCCGATGCCGTGGGTATGACCAGCAGCCTGGGATTGGCCTTGCCCGTCGCCCGTAGCAGCTCGGTGTCCATCTCCCTGCATGAAGGGCCAAACTCGTCTCCACCAACCAGCGCGATTCTACCTACCATCATGTATCTCCACTGTACTGTTAATCAAATTAGCCCATTCTAACAAAGATAAGGCCTTAGCTTACTTCGTCCGCTTTTCCCGCTCTAACAGTGGTCAAGAATACGACAAAGGCGAATGCCAGCAGCGTGGCGCCGCCCAGGTAAACGAATACGAAGGACGACGTTGTGTACTCCAGCACCGCGAAGACTATCAGTGGTCCCAGGGCTGAGCCTGAGTCTTGCCACGTGGCGTAACGACTCATGATCTGCGCGCGCCTGCGCTCGGGAGCCAGGCCACCGACCAGGGAGTCCAATGCCGTAATAGAGGCGGCGGTTGAGGCAAAGGCCACCGGTAGCCATGCAACTATGATCCACAGCGAAGGAGAGAACGCCAGCAACAACAAGGCCACCAGGCACATGGGTATAGACACCGCCAGAATTCGAGCCCGGCCATACTTATCGCCGATGTATCCAAAATACGGCGCGGACAGCCCCGAAATCCACCGGGTCGATATAAGCATGCCGTTCAGTGTAGCTATGCCTATCACCATACCTGCTATGGCTGCACCGGCTCCCAGCCGCTGGTTCAGAAAGTAACCCAGCGAAGAGATGAGAACGCCGTTCATGACCAGATGGAAGCAGAAGAAGGTGAAGTTGGCCGTCAGAATCATCCGGCGCTGCCGAAAGGAGAGCTCCGGTGCCTTGGAGATCAACAGATCCCAAACTTTTTCAGATAGAGTTGCAGCGCCAGTTGGGTCTACGGGAGTTAGTGTAGTAGCGGATATAGAATGATCAGAGCCTTTATCAGTCTCTTGAGGCGCTGTTGGCGATTGTGTGGAATCAGTGTGCAGAAATTCCTTGTCTTCCCCATCGGAAGAAGAACCGCTAGCAACCACGGCTGCGTGGCCGCTTTTGAGTAAAGCCAGAGCTGCTGGCAAACCAACCAGACCTATAGCAGCTATCACCAGAAAGCTTACCGTGCGCCCAGTGACATCGAAGAGAAACCCACCCAGCAGTACGCCAATAATGCTTCCGATTCGCATTCCGCTAGTGAAGAATCCCATGAGCCGGCCCCGAGAGCCATCGGCACTCTCCTCCAGCACTACCAGGTAGCCGCTGAGTCTAAACACAGAGAAGGTCATGCCCCAGACCAGCCGAGCCACTAATAACACGCTGAACCATGGGGCCGTGCCGTAGGCCACAGTAGTGCCCAGCGCTAGAAAGACGCTGGCCAACAGCGGTCCACGCATTCCGAAGCGCTCCATCGCCCATGCAGCAACCAGGTTGGACACCAGTCGGACCAGCCGATTGGCGCTAAGAAGAACGCCGACTAGCCCTACCGAAATGCCAAAGGCATCCACCTGTGAGGGCAGCACGTTGTATAGCATGGAGTCGCCCATGATGGTGGCAGCGGCAACTGCCGTCACCAGCATCACACGACGAGGCGCTAATCTGGTTAAGGATGAGCTTTTCAGCAAAGAGTAAGCGGCCTAGTAGGTCGGGTCGCGCCACTCGAATGCCAGCGTCGCGTAACGCACGAACACTGCCCCACCGGGCGCAGCCAGCGGTCCATTGGCGGCCAGCAGCGCGATGGTATGCTTGTCGCCGGGCTCGGGCTCAGCGCTGAGC
Source organism: Dehalococcoidia bacterium (assembly GCA_963581905.1). Lineage (GTDB taxonomy): Bacteria > Chloroflexota > Dehalococcoidia > Lucifugimonadales > JADFKI01 > Casp-Chloro-G4. The sequence goes on along the minus strand of CAUZQF010000200.1, from coordinate 1,912 downwards.
ACCACTCTCTGAGGAACGTTGAATCCCTGTACTGCCCCTCGATCGCGATCACACTCGCCGTCAATCCAGATCTCGCCGTAGTCGTCGATGCAGGTCTCGATCAGGCAACGGGCCCCGCTAATGCTCTTGCCGCCGACGGTCTCCGGAAGCGTCACGCTGATGCGGTACCAGACAAATGACACCCCATGAGAGTGCCACTCGGCGATGTCGTCGGTTGTCTCCCAGCCCGAGTCGTCGTAGTCCGGTAGACGCGCTGGGCTGCCCTCCATCTGGGCGACCAGACCCTCGTTGGGCTCGCCCGGCACCAGTCCAATGGCGTAGCGCCACTGTCCTCCCACCGCTTCCAGGTCTGCTGGATTCTGTAAATCTAAAATTGCTCTGGGCATCTTTTGGCTCCTCAGTAAAGGAAATTTTTCTATATTACCCACGATTCGGGGTGGATCGGGCCCACGCATATTTCTCTGCTACAGCTAATGACCCTGTATCGTAGGCGGCCATGATTATAACACCGGTGCACGTCTGAGCTACCAGTGCTAAACTTTGCTGGCTAGAAGAAAGGTCCCACGTTTCCGAACGGCGACCACATTGCCCAAACTACAAGGAGGCCCAGAGCAGATGGCGACAACGGCAGATGCGGTGATCATAGGTGGCGGCATAATGGGCTGCAGCATCTTGTACAACCTGGCCGCCCTGGGCATGACTAACACACTCCTGCTTGAGAAGGGCGTGCTGGGCTCAGGCTCCACCAGCCGCTCGCAGGCCATTCTTCGCATGCACTACTCCAACGAGGTTACGTCGCTGCTGGCCTGGAAGAGCCTTGAGGTGATAAAGAACTTCGAGGAGCTAACCGGTACGCCCTCGGGATACACCAAGTCAGGCTACTTCCTTATTGTGGCGGACGAGGCCGACAAGCAGGCTATGCGCGACAATGTGGCCATGCACCAGAGCCTGGGCATCGCGACTAGCGAGGTTACGCTGGATGAGGCGAGGGCGATTGCGCCCATGCTCAGCTTTCAGGACAACGAGTCCTTCGCCTACGAGCCTGAATCTGGTTACGCCGATCCCTACTCCATGACAACGGGCTACGCCAATCGCGCCAAGGACATGGGGGCGCGCATCAAGGACGGCACGACGGTAACGGGTATCGAGATGGAGGGCGGCAAGATTACGGCCGTGATCACGCCAGACGAGCGCATCGAAACGGGCATCGTGGTAGTAGCAGCAGGGCCGTGGAGCAGGCCTATCCTGCGAACTATTGGCGTGGACCTGCCTCTAGGAACCGTGCGGCACCAGATCATAAACCTGCGCAGACCCAACGACCTGCCAGAGCATCCCGCCATCGGCGACATAGCCAACGACTTCTCCTCGCGCCCGGACATCGGCTTCCGAACGCTGCTTGGCGTGGGCGAAAATGAGAGTCCAGGCCCCGACTCCTACAACCAGGGACTGGACATGCCCGACGTCGAGAGCGGCCTCAAGAGGCTGGTTAAGCGAATACCTGCCATGTCGCAGGCGCTTTTTCAGGGCGGTTGGTCCGGCCTTTTCACAACCACTCCCGACTGGCACCAGATTCTCGACGGCGTGGAGGGCATCGACGGCCTCTACTGCGCCGTGGGCTTCAGTGGCCACGGCTTTAAGGAGTCGCCCATGATCGGCCTCACCATGTCCGAGCTAATCACCCAAGGCAAGGCATCGACCATCGACATCTCAATGCTTAACATTGCGCGATTCAACAACGGCAAGCTGTTGCGCTCAAGGTACACCATGCAGGTGCTTGCGTAGGCCCTGCCGGTACTTTATTGTATTTTCTAGATACGTGTCTTTCGACAAGTCCCGACCCTGCCAAGGATGCTCGATTGCATCGGCACTTACCACGAACGTATTCAAGAAACCCGTTCATCCTGAGCCTGTC
>CAUZQF010000199.1:0-4972 GCA_963581905.1 Dehalococcoidia bacterium | reverse complement strand
GCGGGAGGACCACACGTCGCCGTGGCAAGAGCCTGTGAACACCCTGGTCTCCATAGATCTGCAGCGCGGAGGGGGCAGTCGTGTGCTGGCCTCCGGCAACAATTTCTTCTCGAATCCGCGCATAAGTTCGGACGGCGAGCATCTGGCGTGGCTTGCCTGGAATCACCCCAACATGCCATGGGACGGCACGCAGCTATGGGCGGCTGAGCTGCTGGCCAACGGCAGCATAGGCGATCGCCACCTGGTTGCTGGCGGCAGGGATGAGTCGATATTTCAACCTGAATGGTCGCCCGGTGGTGTCCTGTATTTTGTGTCAGACCGCGCCGTGGATTCGACGAACTCATCACGGCGTTTCTGGAATTTATTTAAATATAGGGCTATAGGGCGTGGTTTAGAGGCTGGCGGGACGGGGGAATCGATAGGGCGCGGAAGTTTGGCAGACGGGACTGGGGATTCAGGGGCAGAAGCCGCAGTGGAAGCGATGTGTCCTATGGAGGCCGAGTTCGCGCTGCCGCAGTGGTCGTTGGGAGTCGGCACATACGGCTTTGCCTCGGAGGAGCGCATCATATGCGCCTACAACCAGCAGGGCACCTGGCAGGTAGGCGATCTCGACACGCGGACCGAAACGCTCCAGACCGTGCCAACGCCGTTCACCGACATAGGTCGAATGGGCCTGAAGGCTGGCTCCGGCAAGGTCGTTTTTACCGCAGGGTCTCCTACCATTCCGATCACTCTGATGCTTCTCGATCTGGAATCCGGCGCTACCGAAATCTTACGCCGCACCAGTGAGGCGAAGGTCGATGAAGGCTATATGTCGCGAGCGCAGTCTATCGAGTTTCCAACGGAGAGTGGCCTGACGGCGCACGCTTTTCACTACCCTCCTGCCAATCATGATTTCCTAGGGCCTGAAAGCGAGAAGCCTCCTCTCATCGTTGTAAGCCACGGTGGACCGACGGGCGCGACGACTTCCACGCTGAGCATGATGACCCAGTTCTGGACCAGCCGAGGATTCGCTGTGCTGGACGTTAACTACGGCGGCAGCACAGGCTACGGGACGGCCTACAGGCGTCGGCTCAACGGCAATTGGGGTGTCGTCGACGTGGACGACTGCGTTAACGGCGCCAAGTATCTGGTAGACCAGGGCCTCGTCGATGGCGATCGCCTGATTATCCGCGGCAGCAGCGCGGGCGGTTACACAACCCTGGCCGCGTTAACGTTCCGGGACGTGTTCAAGGCGGGCACCAGTCTCTACGGCATATGCGACCTGACGGCGCTGGCAGAGGATACTCACAAGTTCGAGTCGCGTTACCTCGATACGATGATCGGGCCGTACCCGGAGTTGGAAGAGCTATATAAGGCGCGATCGCCCATCAACCACATCGATCAGTTAGACTGTGCCCTCATTCTGTTTCAAGGTTTGGACGATCAGATAGTGCCTCCTCAACAGGCCGAGGCCATGCTGGATGCTGTGCGCAAGAAGGGTCTGCCAGTGGCGTACGTACCCTTCGAGGGCGAGCAGCACGGTTTTCGCAAAGCCGAGAATATCCGCCGAGCGCTAGATGGCGAGCTGTATTTCTACTCCCGCGTGTTTGCATTCGACCTTCCGGGTGACGTAGAGCCCGTGGAAATCGAGAATTTGTTGTGAGGCTAATGAGACGCAGGCGGTTGTTGGCGTGTCGATAGTACTTTTACTAGGCTTCGTTGCGCTGATATGGGTGCTGGAAGTGTTCGACTGGTCGACCGGAAATTCGCTGGACCAGTTCGGCATCGTGCCTCGTCAGGTCGACGGATTGATTGGCATACCCTTGGCACCTTTGCTTCACGCCGGGTTCGCTCACCTGCTGTCCAACACACTGCCACTGCTGATCCTGGGCGGCTTTGTGGCATTCCGTGGTAAAGCCGTTCTCATCGGTCTGATAGTGTTCGTAACTATTTTCGGTGGCTTCGGCACGTGGATAATCGGCAGCACAGGGGTGCATCTTGGAGCCAGCATTCTGGTATTTGGTTTCTTTGGATACCTGGTGGCTCGCGGCTGGTACGACAGGAGTTTCATCTCAATAGTCGTTGCCATAGTCGTGCTGCTTTTCTATGGCGGGCTGATATTCGGTGTGCTGCCCCTTCGGGCCTTTGTGTCTTGGGAGGGCCACCTCATGGGGATGCTGGCCGGAGTCGTTTACGCCCGTATTAATCGAAAGAAACGGGAGCCTGCTTAAAGACGAGGAAGAGGCTCGGGGTGAAAACGTCGTGTTGGGATTGGCGAGAGCTTGTCGAACACTCTGCCGTAGTAGTAGTCGATAACCAGCCTGATGTTTCGGTCTTGAGTCGTCTCTGCCATAGTGTCCCCTGTTCTCTTCTTGGACTTCGCCGAAAGCATCAGGCTTTGTGCCATTAATCTTCAAAGCTTAAGAATTTATTTGCCTAGCTTATTCGCCAGCGCTGCGCCGTGCTGCTTGGCCCAGTCGCTGATGATACTCACGTCCCACCCGATGCAGAAGTGCTTGACACCCATTTCGATGTACTCCTCGGCATCGTTGCTGTCGGTCAGCTCAATGCGAGGCGCGATGCCCATCTTCAGGGCTGTCTCGATTATGTAGCGGTCAGTCTTCTTGATGCGCGGGTCGTCCCACTGGTCTGGTATGCCGATGCTCATGGAGTAGTCGGCCGGACCGAACTGCACCATGTCGATGCCGCCGATGGACAGTATCTCCTCCAGGTTCTGTACAGTCGAATCCTTCTCGATCATCAGCGCCACCACAGTGTCCTCAAGCGAGTCGATGTACTCGGTCAGCGTGGCCTCTCCGTAGCCTCCATCGCGTCGCATACCCACGCCTGCGCGGCCGCCTGTTTTGGGTGTATCGGCTCTGGAGGCAGTCACGGCTTCCCGGGCATCGTCTGCAGTCCAGATGTCTGCGAACAGCAGGTTCTGTATGCCGGAGCCTACTGCCCTCACTGCCAAGTGTGTACGGGGCTGCTGCTCTATCTTCATCATGGAGCTCATGTTTGGAAACAGGTCCACTGCTCGTCCGAAATTCTCCAGAGACATTAGGTCGTAAGGTGCATACTCGCCGGAAAACTCGATGTAGTCCATGGTCCCCGCTAGGCCAATGACCTCTACCATGCCAGGCCATATGGAATGCACGTGCATACTGACACTGGGCTTGTCCTCGTTCAGTAGCTCTCTAAGTATGTTTCGCTTTTTCAAATTGTTCTCCTTTTAATAGATGTGTAGGCGTTAGTTATTCCCATAACTGACTGGTGCTATTTGCCGGACAAAAACTCGTCCTCCGCAGAAAAATCCCAGGTCTCTTTGCTCAAGTCCTGCTCCAGCCACCAGCGATAGGTCATCTCCAGACCGTCACGCATGTGGTACTGGGGAGACCAGTCCAGCTCCCGCCGCGCCTTGTCCGTAGAGTACGCCTGGCTAAGTGAGTGCTCGTACGGATAAAACTGTCGGCCCTGCTTGTCATATTCGATCGCATCGGCATGGACGATCTCGACGCTCATGTCCATAACATTTGCAATCGTCCGAACGAAGCCGCCAGTAGTGATCATATCTGGACTGGCGACGGTGTAGGTCTGGTTAGCGGCCTGCTGATTGCCCAACACCGACGCGAAGGCGTTGGCCAGATCGTCTACGTGCACAAGGTGAAGCAGGTTCAGGCCGTCGCCAGGCACAATGACCTTGCGACCCTGGGATAGTCTGGCGAAGAAGCTGAACTCTCGTGATGCGATGTAGTTGTCCGGGCCGTAAACGTACGGCGGCCGAATGATTGTCACGGGGGTGTTGCTGCGCTTGCTGACCTCTTCCAAAAAGTCCTCGCAGGCAATCTTGTCCGTGGAGTATTTTCGCGGTGAGCTTCTGTGTAGAGGGAAGACCTCGGATACCAGAAACGTGTCGCTGGGAGCGTATACCGCTGTGGTGCTGCAAAAAATGAAGCTACCGATGTTGCCCTCCAGCGTTTTCATTAGCGGCTCCAGGCTAGGCACGTCGTAACCGGATATATCATAAGCGGCGTCAAAGCTCTTGCCCGCCAGCGCTGAGCTGATCTGCGCAGAGTCGTAACGGTCCGCCTGCAATCGGGTTATGCCGTCGGGGAACTCCACGGTGGTCTGCCCTCGGTTCAGCACGGACACATCGTGGCCCTGAGCGTGGAGAAGCTTTACCAGGTGCAGGCCGATAAACCGGCTCCCACCTATAACAAGAACGTTCAATTTCTCACCTCATTAGTAGTAGAGGCCCTCTGCCTTTTGGGAATGCATAGGGCATGGGCTTAGCAAACGCCGAGGATTAGCCTCCGTCCAATTTCATCACTTGCCCTTTATAAAAAAACATAAAGGGCAGGCGGCCAAGTAAAATGCAAAACAATTTAGCTGACGGATAGCTTTTTGAGAATCGCCTCGTCCAGTTCCACGCCTAGCCCGGGGCCGTTGGGCACATCCAAGAATCCATCCTTAACCTGCAAAGGCTCCTTTAGTACAGGCCAGCGGTCGCGAATCGAGATCTCCTCGATGTTGTACTCTTGCGAATAGGGGATAATGGAGTACGCGGCGCAGACGTGAAGGTGGGCCACGGTGCTCAGGATGGGCTGCGTGTTGTGCACCGTAATCGGCTTACCAAATGCAGTGCAAAGGGCGGCGATCTTCTGGAACTCCGTGAAGCCGGGAGCCTTAACGATGTCCGGCTGGATGATATCCACCCTGCCATTCAGAATAAGGTCACGATACTCATAGAGGGTATAGATCATCTCGCCCGCAGCGATGGGTATGGTCAGCGCGTCGGCCACCTGCGCCAGACCCTCGAGGTCGTAATGAGGGCGAGGCTCCTCGTAGTGGAAAACGCCCAGCGCCTCCAGTCCCTTCCCGATCTCAATGCCGTGATGTACAGAGAAGGACCCGTTTACGTCGACCAGAATGTCGATGTCGTCGCCGACAGCCCGGCGGACCTCTGTGACGGTGGCTATGGTCTCGTCTC
>CAUZQF010000198.1:0-5014 GCA_963581905.1 Dehalococcoidia bacterium | reverse complement strand
GATGATAGGTTTCGCCGCCGTATTCGTCTTGCTGGTGGCCGCTGGCGGTAGCACATTGGCATCAGCGGATAGCGTTACTGGAGAGCCGCTTTACTGGCTGAAGAAGACCAGTGAGACCGTGGCGCTGCAGATCCCACGGTCGGACGAGGGCAGGGCCAAAGCCCAGGCGCACCTGGCTGTAGTCAGGGGACAGGAAGTGCAGGTTTTGCTGTCCAGGGGGCGGCTTTTCGATGCAGAGCGAGCAGGCCTACGCATTCGGTATCACCTCAATTTGTCCGCAGATCACATCGGCATTCTGCTATCCAGTGATCCTGTGAAGATGACGCCCCGGCCCGCACAGCTAATGAGCGTGCCCAGCGCCGTCGGCTTGCGGCAGGTGTTGGAGCGCGACGAGAGTACGGTAAAAAAATACCTTACTTCTCTGCTGGACGAAGCGCCGTCAACGCACCAGTTTCGCATCAGGCGGATCATTTACCAGACGGACTATGGTTACCGCGTGCTGATTCAGGCCATCGACGAACGCAACAGCTTTGCGGTGAGCCAGCCGGTCTCCGGCTCGTCTCTCACAGGCTCCGCATATTAGCGTCACAGTGACCTGCCCCGGTCGGCCCTTTCGTTTTCATTCTTCCTTAAGCGACCATATAACTTTCGATCGTGTCTTTTATGCAAGCCATAATCGAGCTTTCATGTAGCGACAAAATTGTAAAAACAATACATGAAAGAAAGTTTGAGAATCAGATATGTAGGGTACTTGTCAAATATTCCAGTAGAAGTGCTAAAATGAGTATTGTCGGGCTATGCTGAACAAGTCTAATGACGTGTAGAGCAATGCGCGGTCAATAACAGGGGGCCATGCTTAGTAAAGAATGTTAATTATTTGGCGAATTCTGCAAATCGCGTTTACTCGAAGGTGGTGCATGGTTGGTGCATACACCTCCATGATCGGTGCCACCGTAGCCTATCTATTTCTTCCTAGATACTTCGGCGAAGCCATAGACACTGTAAAGAACATGCTAGAGGGCGGCCAACTCGACAACGCCGCCATATTTACAATTGTCGGCACAATATTCGTCCTAAGCGTCATCCGCGGCGTACTTTCATTCTTTCAGACGTATTTAGGTGAAGCGGCTTCTCAGTACGTTTCCTACGACCTCCGAAACAAACTATACGATCACATACAGCACCTCCCATTCGGTTTCCACGATAAGCATCACACCGGCAATCTGATGTCCAGAGCCATCACAGATGTTGAGAACATTCGCATGTTCGTGAACATGGGAGTAGTTCGTACACCTTATTTCATAGCTCTGTTTATCGTCGTTGCCGTAATCTTGCTGCGCATGGACTGGAAACTTGGTCTGGTCGCCGTGAGCTTCATGCCTTTTGTTGCCATTCAGTCCGGGTTCGCTCGACTTCGAATGCGTCGGGCTTGGCTAATTATTCAGGACATGATGGCAGAGCTAAACACAGTCCTCCAGGAAAACCTGACTGGGCAGCGTGTGGTCAAGGCCTTCGCTTCAGAAGATTTCGAGAACCAGAAGTACAACAACCAGAGCCGAGAGGTATCTACCTCAGTAATCCGGGCAGAGCGTCTTCGTGTATCCAACACCGCCTTCACGTTATTCTCGTTCCAGATTGCGTTGGCGTTGATACTCTGGTTCGGTGGGTCTCGCGTCATCAACGGCGACATGAGTATCGGTGAACTGGCGGCGTTCGTCTTTTATATGCAGATATTGGCCATGCCGGTACGAATGTCCGGTATGGTAGTCAATTCCTACGCCAGGGCAGCTTCTGCGGGTCAGCGTCTATTTGAGATCCTCGACCTAAAGGCTGAAGAGGAAGAGGCCCAAGGGTCAACAACCTTGAGCAACGTTAAGGGCCACGTGAAATTCGAGAACGTATCTTTTAGTTACGATGAGGGCGTGCCCGTCCTGAAGAACATCAACATAGAAGCGGAGCCTGGGAAAATCATTGCGCTGCTTGGTGCGCCGGGGAGCGGTAAAAGTTCAATCATCAATCTGTTGCCCAGGTTTTACCATGCAGATTTGGGCCGTATCACTATTGATGGCATAGATGTCAACGATATCAGTCTAAAGAGTCTTCGCCACAATATTGGAATGGTGCAGCAGGACGTGTTCCTGTTCACCTCCACGTTGGAGGGGAACATTATATACGGTAAAGAAGACGCTACTTATGACGAGGTAGTTAGCGCGGCAAGCGTAGCCCAGTTGCATGACCACATAATGTCTCTGGACGACGGTTACGATACGGCTGTTGGGGAGCGTGGATCCACATTGTCCGGCGGCCAGCGCCAGAGAATGTCCATTGCCCGCGCGGTGCTCCTAGACCCGCCAATACTGATACTGGACGACTCCACCTCCAGCGTTGACGCCAACACCGAGGAGGAGATTCGCAAGGCCATGGAGGAGGTAATGGAGGGCAGAACGACCTTCATTATCGCGCATCGCCTTAGTACAGTTCACCGTGCAGACGAGATCATTGTCCTAGACAAAGGTGAGGTAGTGGAACGCGGAACACACCAGGAGCTTCTGGCCAAGAACGGCAAGTATCGCGAAATATACGAATTACAACTGCGGCCCCAAGAGGAAGTCCTCCGGGATATGGACCTGGATGACGACGGCAAGGCCATTGTAAGCGGGAGGGCAAATAGATAATGCACGGTAGCGCCTTCCAGGGAGTTTCAAGGGGTCAGGTCGACGAGGTAACATTTGGCAGGGTATACGACAGACAGGTCATATTGCGCCTTCTGCCGTACGTATTCCCATACAAGCGATTGGCACTGATAGCCACAGTGGCAATGCTGGTTTACACAGTAAGCCAGGTATCAATTCCCTACATGATCAAACTGGGTATTGATCAGTTCATCGATGTGGGTGATTTTTCTGGCCTGACCGTCTTATTCGGAGTTTTCATTGCGGTTGCCTGTACCAACTGGGTCGCCAACTACACCCAGCAGTTGTACATGGAGAAGGTTGGACAAGGCGTCCTTTACGACCTGCGACGCACGTTGTTCGCCCATCTGCAAAAGCTGTCCCTGTCTTACTACGACAAGACCGAGGTAGGCCGCATCATGTCCAGGGTGCAGGGCGACGTATGGCAGCTTCAGGAGTTCATGAACGTCGTTATCATGACCTTGGCAGACCTTCTGAGCCTTGCCGGTATCATCATCATGCTTCTCATCATGGACTTGAAGCTCGGCCTTATTACAATGGCAGTTCTTCCGCTTCTGATATTAATAATGGCTGTTTGGCAGCCCTTCGCCGTTAAGGCATTCCTCCGGGTACGCCGGGCAATTTCCATAGTTAACGGCGCTCTTAACGAGAACATCACGGGCGTGCGGGTTGTGCAGGCGATGAACCGCCAGAACCGCAACCTGCAGCAGTTCGACGAGAAAAACTCTGAGCACCTATTTTCCAATCTGGTGGCCAGCAAGCTCTCGTCGGGCCTAATACCAGTTGTCGACATACTCACTGCGGTGGCCATCGGCCTGGCCATCATATTCGGCTCTCGTATGGTCTCTCTCAGCCAGCTGGAAGTAGGAGTGCTGGTCGCTTTCATCATGTACGTGCAGCGTTTCTTTGATCCGATTCGAAACCTGACGATGCAGTACACGCAGCTCCAGCGTTCCATGGCATCAGGCGCTCGTATATTTGAGCTTCTGGATGTGGAGCCGGATCTGGTCGATACCGAGAACGCCACCGATCTGCCCAGGCTAACGGGTGCAGTGGAGCTCAGGGACCTTAGCTTTAGCTACGCAGCTGCTTCCAAGGAAGTTCAGACTATGGCTCGGGAGACTGGTGAAGAGAGAAATGGGACCAATGGTCATGGGGACGGAAATGAGCTCCCGGACGTTCTAAAGAATCTTAACTTGGAAATCAAGGCGGGCGAGACCGTGGCCATCGTCGGTCCTACGGGGGCCGGCAAGACCACGCTGGTGTCGCTGATATCGCGATTCTACGATGTGCCCAGGGGGCGTGGCTCGATCCTGGTTGACGGCACCGACATTCGAGACGTGACCAGGGGTTCCCTGGCCGGTCAGATGAGCATGGTGCTGCAAGAGCCCTTCCTCTTCTCCGGGACCGTTAGGGACAACATCAAGTACAACAAGCTTGATGCGACTCAGGAACAGATGGAGGAGGCAGCCAAGGCTGTGGGTGCCCACGACTTCATCATGAGCATGGAAGAGGGCTACGACACTTATCTGGCAGAGCGCGGCGTGAACCTGAGTCTGGGCCAACGCCAGCTAATCAGCTTTGCTCGTGCCATCGTGGCCGACCCGCGAATACTTATCTTGGATGAGGCCACGGCAAATATTGACAGCTACACGGAGATGCTTATTCAGCGTGCTCTTCAGAAGCTGCTGGTAGGCCGCACCGCCATCGTGATTGCGCATAGGCTCTCGACTATACGAGGGGCTGACAAGATCGTTGTGCTGAACCTCGGCGAGATCATGGAAGTGGGAACTCACGAAGAGTTGATGAATAGCGAAGGCCTCTATGCCCACCTCTACCATATGAACTACGCGTCTATTGAAGCTCCGGAACCAGCCACAGCCAACGGGGCGTCCAGCAGAGACTAATTCCCAACATAGGCTTATAGTTAAAGGGGCAGGTGACTCACCTGCCCCTTTTGCATTCTAGGTCTTTTCTCAAACAGTCCAGAATTGCTAGAATGGCCCCATGACTTCCATCTACACAATCGGCCACAGCAACCATAAGTGGGAGACCTTCCTGCCTCTTCTTACAATGCACGATGTTGAACTTCTGGTTGACGTGCGCTCCAGGCCAGTGAGCAGGTTCGCGCCGTTCACTAACAAGGTCAGGTTTCCTGGCTTGTTGGCGGCAGAGGGCGTCGGTTACCTGTTCATCGGTTACCTGTTCAAGGGAGATGCTCTGGGAGGCAAGCCCGAAGACCCTTCTCTCTATAATGGGGAGGGCAGGCCTGACTACGCAAAGATAGCCAAAGACGTTGGTTTTATAGCCGGCGTTGCAGT
>CAUZQF010000197.1:0-5077 GCA_963581905.1 Dehalococcoidia bacterium | reverse complement strand
TAATCTCAGGATCGGTCGAGCAATCTTTCCACTGCCAAAGCCGCCTCTTCCTGCATCCCTGGGAGGACGTGGCTGTAGATGTCCATCGTGACGGCGATGCTGGAATGACCCAATCGTTCGCTCACGATCTTCGGGTTTACGCCAGCAGACAAGGCCAGCGTCGCATGTGCATGGCGGAGTCCATGGAAGGTGAGATGCGGCAGCCCATGAACCCTAACGAGCTTGGGGAACTCTTTGCTGACACGGTCAGGATCAGTGGGAGAACCGTCCATCTGTGTGAACACATAGCCCGTGTTGCTCCAGAGTTCGCCATGGGACAGCTTGTGTTCCATTTGAGTACCACGAACACCATGTAGCAACTCAACAGCCGCTGGTGGCAGCGAGATGGACCGGCGAGAGCGTTGAGTCTTTGGCTGGCCTTCCACAAGCCCGTAGTCCGTTATGCGTTGGAGTGTTCGCACCACTTGCAGGGTCGAACCTGCCAAGTCAATCGCATCCCATTTGAGCCCGAATATCTCGCTTCTGCGTAACCCTGTCAATATTGCCAAATGATAAACGGGATAAAAGTGGTCATTGGCGGTGGCGTCGAGGAAACGGTTTATCTCTGCGACGTCCCACATTGGCATAGTTTTGCGTTCGATCCGGGGTGGGGTTGCGGCGTCGGCAACGTTCCGTGTGATAACGCTCCACCTAACAGCGTGTCCTAGCGCCTCTTTGAGTACTCGATGAGTCGCCACAATAGATGGTGCACCTAAGCCACGGCTATGCATATCGGCATAAAGCGCCTGGATGCGCCTCGCTGTCAGGTCTTGGAGCTTGATGTTTCCCAGGTAAGGCGTGAGGTACCGATCGATCAGACCACGATACCCCTGTTGTGTTTTACGGTTGGTATTCGTAGCCGCATAAGTCTCCAACCACCGAACCATGAACTGCGCCACGGTCTCTTTGTCACTCGCCACATAGCCACCGTTCTCAATAGTAGCCAGTAGTTCCCTAAGGGCTCGCTCGGCATATTTCTTGTTGCCTTTGAACGTTTCGCTGACGAACCGACGCCTGCCCGTGCCGTCTGGAGGCGCATCGTACCTTAGTTGCCAGGTGCCTTTAGATCTCTGCCTTATGCTGCCTTTCGTGTCTAACCCTCCTTGGCTGGGAAGCCTTACCAGTGGTTCAGTTCTTAACCCGATTGAGTATCCGAAGGAGGTTTACCCAATCCGAAGGGACCTGCTTGAAGATGGCCGAGGTCTCCGGGTCGTTCAGGTCTATTCCATTCAATGGTGGGATACGCCCCTTAGAGACCGCACCAAGATATATTTCGCAATAATGCTCACTGTGCCATGGCCGGTAGGCCAGCAACCCCTGCAGGTCTGCCAGTTCCATGGGTAATCCCAATACTTCGTGAAGGTATTCACGGGAGCTGAAGGCAGACGCAAGGGCGAGTACGGGAACGATGGGTAGGTCCGGATCAGCTTGGTGAACTCGCCACCACCATCGGGCGTGTCTCCCGGTATAAACGATCGTTGGTGGAAGGTTTCGAAAACCGGCCGGTAGATCTAATAGGTCAGGGTCCTGTGGCATATTTACTAAGAACTCTATGGCCTGTGCCCAGAAGTCCAGGATGTAAGCGCTCGATTCCCAAGGTAGGCCGTAGTCCTGAATGTTGCGCCACTGGAAAGGTTCGTCGATCGGCAGATCAGGCATCGATATGCAGGCCCTATAGATAGTCGACCGGTCAAATTCCCTTTTGTCTATCGACTCGTCTCTCAGAGTGTCTGCAATCACCTTATGACTAAGGCCGCTACGTCGTAACTCTTTAGCTTTCTTCTTTTCAGACGCAGTCATCTGCCGTTTCCGTGGCTCAATCATAAAACGCAACAACCTGCCTATAGCTATGCAACATTATGAAGGAGTGAAATATATATATCAAGATTATATAAACGCATGGAGGTAGATGGAATGGGAGAGCAGAGCAAAGACCGACCGGGCGCATCAATACCAGATATGGCATCCGAGTATGGGGTCAGCGAAGCGTTACTTTACGGTTTAGCCAATAGAGGAGAACTCCCTGGTTGTCGGAGGCTTGGGAAAAGGTTCGTGATTCACAGGGCCACGTTCGAGGAGTGGTTGAAGACTGGGACCGGGGATAACCTGGGAAATGAGTAATGCGAAATCAATAGTGAATTCGCTCAGGTGTGGGCGTAGCGGTTGCGACTGCTTAAAGGCATTGCCGGGCAAGGGGCATGTCCACTGCCCATCCCATGTTGACGCAAGTCCGAGTCTTTCCGTTAGCGAGAAGGAAGGCAAAATTCTAGTGCACTGCTTCGCGACTTGCTCCCAGGACTCCGTTATCACCGCCTTACATGGGAAGGGTTTGTGGTCTAAGCCCGCTCAGACTTCCACCAAGAAATCTACCGACAGACTGACACATTACCAAGTGCGGGACTTAGACGGTCACTTAATTGCCGTCCATGTTCGATGGGACGATCCGAAAGGCAAAAAGATGTGGTGGGAACAGCCCGACGGCACCAAGGAGTTAAACGGAATGCCAGTGTCAGCGCTACCGCTCTTCGGCTCAGAAGACCTGGCAGTACTACCCGATAGGACTCAAATAGTCGTAACCGAGGGCGAGGCTGCTAGAGAAGCTCTGCGACTCATAGGGATTGCAGCTGTGGGGACAGTTACCGGATCTGGAGGAACGCCAGGTAATGATGCCCTGAGGCCGTTAGTGCGTTTGAAGCCAGTATTGTGGGCAGACAACGACGAACCAGGCCATCCGCACATGAACCGAATAGCAGCCCGACTATCGGCCCTTGGATGTTCAAGCGTAGCCATCGTGGATTGGCTTGGAGCTCCACATAAGGGAGATGCTGCGCAAGCCTTAAAGCTTGGCGTAGACATCAATCAACTAATCACAACTGCCCGACGCTGGAAACCCGGCAACATCGACCTAGCCGCCCTTCTTTGTAACATCGCTACATTCTTGCGCCGCTACGTTGTCTTAACAGAACACCAGCAACGCGCTCTCACCCTTTGGATCGCCCACACCTATGCCATCGACGCAGCGGACTGCACCCCGTACATCATTCTCCGATCGGCGGAGAAACGGAGTGGAAAGACACTCCTTCTGGAAGTCTTGTCATTGCTGGTCCCAAGAGCATGGCTCACTGGCCGAGTTACGCCCGCCGTCTTAGTGCGCAAGATCTCCGGAATTAACCCAACGTTATTACTCGATGAAACGGACGCCACATTCAACGGCAACAAAGAATTCAGCGAAACCCTTAGAGGCGTTCTCAACTCCGGCTACCGGCGAGAGGGAGTGTATTCAATCTGTGTCCCTGAAAAAGGTGAGTGGATCTACAAAGACTTTCTGGTGTTTGGACCGAAGGCATTAGCGGGCATTGGAAATCTACCTGACACCGTTCAAGACAGGGGAATCCCCATAGAGATGCGCCGCAAGCTGAAGACTGAAGAGACGGAGAAATTCAGGCGTAGGAAGGTCGTGCAGGACGCGACCACTCTTGCCGAGGCACTAGCTACCTGGGCGGATGAAGCGGTCCCTATCCTGGAGGTTACGGAACCGGGCATACCCGAAAAGCTAAACGATCGGGCAGCCGATGTTTGGGAGCCACTCTTGGCCATTGCGGATATGGCCGGAGGAGAGTGGCCTACGTGGGCGAGGCAATCAGCAATAGCATTGTCAGGCGGTTCTGGCCAAGAAGACGAAAGTTTGGGAGTCACGCTACTTAAAGACATCCAAACAGTATTCAAAGACAAAAAGGTAGATCGACTGTTCAGCGCTGACCTGGCAACAGAGTTGGGGAAGATCGAGGAATCTCCTTGGGGTGACTTGCGCGGTAAGCCACTGAACACCACCGGACTTGCAAAGAGGCTGAAACCATTCGAAATCAAGCCAAGACAGATCAGAGTAGCAGCAAGTACATCCAAAGGTTACAAAAAGGAAGACTTCCTCGATGCATGGAAACGCTATATACCCTTGGTAGGGGAAACACCGAAACATTCCGGCCCTGTTGAGCCTAGCGATGCCTCTGAAGATGTTTCCCATCGTGATGATTCTGGCGAAACAGATTCTCTAGAGGAAACATCAAACCGTGCCTATGTTTCGGATGTTTCCCCTGTTTCGGTTCCTGGGGGTATAGGGGCACCCGGCGAGGACGATGCGGAGGAATTCTAATGACCGCCGTTGAGATTCTGGGCCGACTGAACGACCTCGGGGTATCCGTTCGCGTTAATGGAAATAAGGTCCGGGTTGCTCCGGTGAGCGCCGTGCCAGGGGAATTATTGGCCGAAGCCAAGGCACACAAGCAAGAGTTGATCGACGAGTTGACTACGACCTATGGTGACGGACAGCCGCCACCGCTTGGCCGACCGCCCGCCACAGAACAAGAACTCCGTCGGTTGATGGACTACATAGCGGACTCAGATACATTCGATGCCTGGTTGGACTGGGCGATGAACTACACCGATCCGGCTGAGACCTCACGGTCGAACCCGTGACGATAGTTTTGGGACGTGTTTCTCGGGGTGGAGATGATGCAGGCGAGGAAAGTAACGGGACGGCCCGCCAGCATACCGCAATGGGCTTTTGGGGAGGTCTTCCGGTTACGTGACCTGGGCTATAGGTGCCGCTGGATAGTCAAGTCGCTAGAAGAGGCCGGGGTATTCACCATCAGGTCCAGCGTTTCACGGTTGCTGAACGGTCAACCACCGTATGCGAACCGTGATTGGTAGACCTAGGGATCGAGGACTATCCAGTGCTACCTAGTTACTGGGATTTGGTCGGCAAAATGTCGGCAAACGTTTTATGCATCGGGACAGAACTTTCCATCGGGCCATGGTTCCGTCGGGAAATACCTGGTTATCAATTCGTATAAACCGGGGTCATTCTCTTCAATCCACTCTCTAGTGTCGTGAGAGTCCTTAAACCCCTCCCTATCCATGATGTAGCCCTCGACCGTGATTGCCCAGTATTCACCAACTAAGTCGCTTGTCTCCGCTCTGTTCTGGTCCTCCATTGACGAAGGGGCACCGAATATACCTTTCTCAATGGCAGCTAGGGCCA
>CAUZQF010000196.1:0-5139 GCA_963581905.1 Dehalococcoidia bacterium | reverse complement strand
TGATCACCATAGACGCCGGTTGTGTGGCCTTTGCCTGTGGTGTCCTCCACAAGTCGAGCGTCGCCTGCGTTGAAAACCTTCTTCGTGCCGTCGCTGAAGCCGATCTCCAACGAACCGGACAGGATTACGACGAACTGTCGACGGGGAGCGGGATGCCAGTCGGAGAACTTACCAACGGGGTCCTCACGAAATACGATGTGGCTGGTTGCCATGTTCGATGTCCATTCCGGAGTTGCGGGCAGGGAAATCTCCTCCCAATGCGTCTCTCCGTCGTCGCCGGTGTACATTCTGTATGTTCCCATAATGTTCAGCCTTTCTCGTCTTATTAAATAGACAATATTATTTTTCTATATCGTAAGTCTGGGCGATGGCTTGAGGTACCTCGCCGTTCCAAACTCGCTCCATGTTCTCATAGGCGAACTGAGCGCGTCGGAACCAGGTGTCCCACGTAGTGCCCGCCGTATGAGGCGTCACCACTACGTTATCCATTTTCAATAGCGGATTGTCTTTGGCCACAGGCTCGACTTCGAAAACGTCCAGGCCTGCGCCGGCGATCTTGCCCTGCTGTAGTGCCTTGATAAGCGCCTGCTCGTCCACGACGGGGCCCCGGCTGGTGTTAATGACTACTGTTGAAGGCTTCATCATGGCCAGCCGCTCGGCGTTCACTATGTGCCGCGTGTCGTCTGTGAGGGGCGTATGACAGCTGATAATGTCTGAAGTGCGGAATAGCTCTTCCAGCGACACCTGCTTTATGTCCAGCTCCCTGGCCTGATCCTCATCCATGGGGAACAGGTCGAAGGACTGCACCACGGCGTCGAAGGCCTGAACACGCTTGGCGACCTTTTTTCCGATGTTGCCGACACCCAGGACGCCCACGACCTTGCCGGACATCTCAAAGGTGTTTGTGCCGGTGACAGGCTTATTCCAGGTTCCGTTCCGGGTAGAATCGTCGCTGGCGACAAGCTGCTTGTATAGCGTCAGCATGAGCAGCACGGTGTGGTCGGCGACGGCAGTGGAGTTGGCCCCGCCGTTGTTGGCGCAGGGCACTTCCAGGTCTCGCATCAGCTTCAAGTTCATGCTGTCGTAGCCAGCGGCCAGTAGCTGCACAAGTCTTGCCTTGGACGCGCCGCGCAGTCCTTCGTCCATCAGTTTGGACCGATAAACCAGTATGAAGTCGGCGTCGACCAGTCTGGCGTTCTGCTCGTCTTGCGGCACGCTGGAGTCGATGACGTCGGTGCTCCAGCCGTCTGGCGTATAGGGCGTGATAGCGTCCACCACTACCTGCGGCAAACCACTCAAAAAAGCTACCTTTGCTCCCGCCATCTCACTCCCCTTTGTTTTGAATTTATGGCATCGCCCATATTGCTATTTTTATGTATTTCCAGCAGATTCAAATTTGTATTCGAAACTCACTCTTGTTCGTGAGCATGATTTTCAGCATCATTTGCTTTTATGCCTCTGGGCAATTGCCTTTTATGAAAGGCATCCTTCGATTAAGCGTGCCTCGCAGATTCTTTTCCCCCGCCTGCAATCCAAAACGATCATGGCAGGCCAGCCGACGCCGACCTAACTGGTCTCGCTGACTCGTGTTGTCCTACCGACAATTCAAAAAGCCAAAACTAACTACCGTACATGGAGCGGATCTGGTCTCGTAGCTTGTCGACGGTGAAGTCTGGGGACTGGCAAACGCTGATCATTTCCTGTTCGCGAGTCTCAACGCGCTTCACTGCTGCCGGGATGTCTGCGGCTATGTCCAGGGGAATGCCAACTACGCCGTGCTGGTCTCCAAGAAGGAGGTCACCTTGATTCACCTTCATGCCGCCTACTGTGACTGGCACGCCAACGTCGATGAGGTGAACGTATGCGTGAGATACCAGGATCTCTGAAGCAAAGGCGTTGAAGCCCAGCGCTCGCATCTCGTCTAGGTCGCGAACACCACCGTCAGTTATGGTGCCTACGCAGCCCATGGCCTTGTAGATGTTGGCCTGGACCTCGCCCCAAAAGGAGCCGATCACGTTGGGGTAATCTATGTCCTGCATGACCAGTATCCGAGGCTCTGGGACCGACAGAATAGCGTCGATGGTGTCCAACCGGGAGACATTCATGTTCTTGCTGGGGGGCATCTGCGCGCCGATAACTGCCGTGACGGCATAGCCGATCATGTGGGGCATGTCAGGGAAAATCGACTTAACGTTTGGCAGCATAAAGCCGTCGGTCCGGGGCATGATATCGAAAGTTTCTATGGCGTTGGCAATGGAGGGAGAGGGTATCTGTCGAAGGGTCTCCAACTGCTCCGCTGTGAGTTCTGCCATGTGGTCCTCCTAGACTTTTTTTGCATTATTAATCGCTGTTTTGTCCGGAAATATGATACCACGAAGGCGGCGATTGGGCACACAGACGCCCGCTAAACTTGGAGTCGACCGGCTCAGGCCAAACTTCGTTGACTGAGAGGGCAACGGCACCTATGCTTCGACCATGAAGAGCACTGGAACATTGGTCAAGCTTCAGCGGGAGCAGGAGGACGATGCCGTCGCTGTCTTGGCAGCTGCGTTCCGGCACGATCCAGTGGTGAACTACTTTTTTGAAGACATCACAGCGAGTAACGACCCTCGTCTTCAGGAGCTTTATCGCTTTTGCTGTCGAGTGCGGTTCGATCTTGGCTGGCCTCTTATGGGAGTGGAGAGCGATGGCGTCTTGGTTGCCGTCGCCGGCATCGACGAGCCTGGCGCTGTCGATTGGCCCCAGTCGCTGGCCGCTTGCTACCAGAGCTTCCAGCGCGTCGCCGGGCCAGACTCAGTGAAACGGATTGAGACTTACGCATCGCTACCGGACCAGCATAGACCTAAAGACCCCCATTTCTTATTGGGTATGATCGGCGTGCTTTCAGGGGCGCAAGGTCGAGGGCACGCTCGCCTCTTGCTGGACTGGCTGCACGATGCCTCTGCTTCTCACCCGACTTCTGTGGGAGTGGCCCTGGATACGAGCACCAACGTTAACGTCTCCATGTACAAACACTTTGGGTACGAAGTCCTGGGTTGCGACGACTTGGTAGGTCATTCCATCTCAACGATGTATCGGCCTAATCCTAAATAGCTTTGGCCCACGCCGTGCCCGCCACATGCCCGCCTGAGGCATATGGTAATCTCACGCAGTTCACTCGCTTGCCTAACGTCCATCCAACCTGTCTGTCCTCATAATGTAATTACTGTTCTGCCCCTTGATCAAAATACTTATAAGGGGTTGGTGCGGAAGTTTGGTGATGAGGTGAGAACTGATGATTTTTCCCTTTAGGGCTGTTAAACGCCCCATATTATTGGCTGCTGTGCCGCTTCTGGCAGTGGTGGCTAAGGTGCCGTTTTGGTCGCCACTTGTTTCCAAGGTGGAGGCGGCGGTGTCTAGCGTCTCGGCACCGAGTATCACGACTGGAATCGGTTACGCTGTGGAGGCACCGATAGTGTTGGACAGCGCTCCCAACGGCCTAGCAGGCTTCGAAATGACCATATCGCTCAGTGATCCAGCGATCGCTACGATTAATAGTGTCGTAATCCCGACCGAGTTTGGCATGACGTACATTGAGCACATCTCGACTTCCGAGGTAAAGGTTATGGGCGCAGACTTGGCCCAAGCCTTGCAGGGCAGTCTGAGCGGCGTCACATTGGCCACGCTGAACATGACGACTGCCAAGCAGGGTGCCAGCGAGATACATATTGACCTGACGCGGCTCGAAGATGACTCTGGTGTCCCCATAGACAACCAGGTCCTCGACGGCTCCCTGAACTTCAAGAAGCGCTTCAAAGGCGGCACTAGCGACGGCAGCGATGGCGGTGGCTCTGGTGGTGGAGGCGGCAACAAGGGCGGCGGTAAAGCCGGCGGACCCAAGAAGTAGTCTTTAAATAAAGGGCTTTGCGGATTTCTAAATTGCGAAGCCAGACATTAGAAACAAAGGGGCGCTGATAGCAATATCAGCGCCCCTTGCATTTATTTCAGCTTAATAAGACTAGAGATTCGGTCTAACAGAACCGGAACGGCTACACGGGCCTACTCAAAGAAGTGTGGTCAGCCGGTCATTCAAAAAAACTAAAAACTGATGACTTTTACCCCGGCATCCCCGCGTCGATCCAGCGCTCAACCTCCGAAGCCTCGTCCTCTTTCACAAAGGGACCGCCCATGGGCATCTTGGGAATGCTGCCGAAACCCTCTCTCAGAGATATCACCAACGCCGTCTCTTTGCCTGGAAGACCCGGTTCTATGAACTTGGACCCCATAGAGGAATCGTTGGCCAAAGCTTCCGGGGTATCCCAGTAATAGTCGTGAATACCCGGCAGGCCTTTTCTGCCTGATCGGGCCTCCCACCTGTTCATGATGCCCGCCAGGATTTCCTGTACACGGAGCCACGTCACTTCGCCGTTACTCATAAAATTCCTTTGCAGAACTGAAAAGATGAATCCAAACCATTGGAGTGTTGCCAATGGTAGCCTTGACCATGGGAGCCGTCAATCCCGGCCCTTGACCCGCTGCTTGCTGAACAACGATAATATGAGCCGTATTTTACCCAGCGATAAATGGCTTTATCTCCCGGAAAATCCAACGATTTTATGCCGGGAATTGAAAGGAGCAATAGAATGGCTGATATAGGATTCATAGGCCTGGGAATCATGGGGCGACCAATGGTCCGCAACTTGATGAAGGCTGGCAACACGGTGACCGTATACGACATCGTTGGCACCGCCGTTGAGGAGATGGCCACCGAGGGCGCCAAAGTGGCCTCGTCATCTAAGGAAGTGGCCGAGAACAATAGCCTGATAATAACAATGGTCCCTGACGGACCCGACGCCGAGGCGGCGATCATGGGGCCAAATGGCGTGCTTGAAGGCGCAACATCTGGCTCGGTGGTTATCGACATGAGTTCCATTGCACCAGCGTCGTCGCAGAGAATCGGCGCGGCCTGTGATGCAGCCAGCGTTGGTTTCCTGGACGGCCCCGTCAGCGGTGGCGAGCCCGGAGCAATCGCTGGAACGCTGGCTATTATGGTCGGTGGCAAGAAGGAAGTATTCGACAAGTTCGCCGATGTCTTCAACGTTCTTGGCAGCGCGACCTACTGTGGAGGTTACGGCGCAGGCAACACAACGAAGCTGGCCA
>CAUZQF010000195.1:0-5146 GCA_963581905.1 Dehalococcoidia bacterium | reverse complement strand
CAGAGTCCAAAGCCTCACTACGCACGCTTATCTGAACCAGGAGAATTTCTCTGGGACCGATAACACATGGTATCGTTGCCGGGGGCTAGGGGCCGCCGTGTGGGCATTAACCGGTGAGCCCGCTGCTATTCCCATAGCGATATTCACCGGAGTATTTACAGATACCGATCACCTTCTTGACTTCGTGGAACCACGGGAAGGCTCGCGCCCAATATACATGATACGCCCCTTCCACGCGTGGGAGTTCTCGATTGTTGGCGTAGGTATAATACTGGCAATCTGGTATCACCCGCTGTTTCTGGCAGCCGTCGTGGCCTATACAAGTCACCTATTGCTCGATCAGATTAGCAATCACGTTCACCCTATGGCCTACTTGATATTTTACCGTGCCTCTAAGGGTTTTAGACGCCTACAGCTAACGCCCCAAATATTTTCATCTAGTTACCGACATCTTCCGGTCGACGCACCAGCATGGGCCAAGATCGAGCCTCACTTGTACAGGCTGTATACCCGCTTAAAGAAGAAGCGGTCTAGCTAATCTGCCTCCAGCTGACGACACTGTTCGGCGTGACCCGAATTATGGCACAGCCCTTCTCAAGAAGCTTTTCGTACTGACCGTACTTTGCCCTGAGCATTGCCTCGGCTGCCTGCTGCTCGTCGGCGTCCTCGACCAGATCTGCGCGGCCTTGAACAAGCACATACGCTAACTCGTTCCAGTCCTCGGAATAGTCGTCAATTACCAGGGAAACCTGAGGATTCTGGAGGATGTTGCGCACACGCTTTAATGCCCGGCCCTGGACTCGTTTCGGCTTGAGGTCCAGGGCCGAATAAATGCATTTGCCATCAAAGGCGTAGCAGACAGGCACCACATGAGGCGCGCCCTTATCGTCCGCAGTGGCCAGTCGAGCTACACGATGACCTGCGATGAATTTGGCGACTTTAGGAGCGATGTCCAAGTCCAAAGACCAAGCCTTCCTAGAGCGCCTTCCACACGCGCCGGCCTTCGACCCGCACAAAGTGGCCGAACCCAGGATCTGGGAAATGGCCCGACGACACCAGCGTGCTATCGGCCTCCAGATGGTCTAGAACCTTGTGCCGCGTGGCCCTGGAGATGTCCTGCTGTATGTCGAACATGGGATTCCAGTCCGTGTAATGGGCCTGCGTAGGACTGTGCGCCACATCGCCCAAAATGAAGGCCCTCTCCCCGGCGGAGGCGATTATCAGCGAGAAGTGGCCCGGCGTATGACCCGGCGTCGACACCGTGGTGATCTCGTCCGTGATCTTGTACTCCTCGTCGACAAGGTCCATGAGGTTGAGGTCGTTCAGTGGCATCACCTGGTCCCGGACATGCGCGGCGTTGGCTAGAACGTCGGGCTGGCTCCAGTACTCGTAGTCAGACCTCGGCGCCAAGTAGCGGGCGTTAGGAAAGGTTGGCTTGCCGTCAGTGAGGTTCCAGCCAACGTGGTCCGGGTGCAGGTGCGTCAGGAAGACGATGTCTACGGCCTCACGATCCACGCCCTTGGCTTTCATGTCGTCCAGAAGCCTTCCACCGGGGTCTGTCTGCATTCCGGTGTCGACGATTATCAGCTTGCCCTGGGAGCGTAACGCCACGGAGCCGTACCTGGACTGTATCTGATCGTTCTCATCCAGGATGTCCGGGTACTCCCTCCAGCCCTCAATAGTGCTATCGGGGAAAAGCTCCGTAGGCACTCGCTTAGCTGAGTACCCGTCCAGCACCGACACAACCTCTACGTTGCCAACCTTTATCTTATGATCTGCCATTTTGTCCTCTCATGTTTTTCTGTACATCTTTGTATCCGATTATGCTTGGGGCCAGGCCATTTAGGCGTTCGACCCTTCGACAGGTTCTGGGCGAACGAGGTCAGAAATGGAGACTGCAATCTTATATAAAGCGTTCGTGGTGAGCCTGTCGAACCACAAGCTTGGAATAGACGCTTCAGGCCCATCGGAGCCGTGTTGCCAGCCCACTTTACTTTAGACAGATTCCAAAAACTCCACAATTTCCTACGCCAATCCTCATGCCCTATGCTAATTATTTAAATAGAACGCCAGACGCGGCGGTCGCCCTCGCGCACGAAGCGGCCAAAGCCTGTGTCCGGGAAGTGCCCCACTGACACCAGCGAGCCCTCAGCCTCCAGTCGGTCTAATATCTCGTGCCGTGTCTTGCGTGAAAGATCGGCATCCACGTCGAACATGGGGCTCCAGTCCGTATGGTGCGCCTGGGCAGGACTGTGCACTACGTCTCCCAGGATCATGCCTCGCTCTCCAGCCGACGCCACAACTATGGATATGTGGCCTGGCGTGTGACCCGGAGTGGCGATAGTCGTCAGCTCATCTGTAATCTTGTACTCGCCGTCGATGAGATCAAGGATGTTCATGGATTCCAGAGGAAGCACCTGATCGGATATGTGCTGTGCGTTCTCCAGCACGGACGGCTGCGTCCAGTAGTCCCAGTCCTGCTTGGTGGTCAGGTATCGCGCGTTGGGGAAGGTAGGCTGGCCATTGGTCAGGTTCCAGCCTACGTGATCGGGATGAAGGTGCGTGATCACAACCAGGTCCACGGCCTCGCGATCTATGCCTTTGGCCTTCATGTCGTCCAAGAACGGTCCTCCGGGCGCCTGCAAACCGGTGTCGACGACTATAAGCTTGCCACCAGAGCGCACCGCAGTCGGTCCGAACCGGGGGTGGATGTGATTGTTATCATCCAGAAACTCCGAGTATTCGTTTTGCCATACATCCAGCGAGCTTGCAGGAAACACCTGCAACGGGTCCATATCACCATGCCCATCGAAAAGAGAGATAAGCTCTACATTGCCTACTGTTGCCTTGTGACCTGCCATGTGCGTCCTCCTGGTGGGTTTTTCTAGGTAATCCATGCTTGCTTTGAAGTGCCCAGATTCTACATGTTTTGGATGAACGAAGAAATGGCACCCGCCTGGCCGATGGTCTTTTACTGAGGACCCCGCTCAGACTGAGTTCTAAAGCCAGTTCCTGAGCATTAAATTGCACAATAGCTAAACCCCACGCCCTCTGCCCACTATACAAAATTCAAAAAAACTTGACAGAGGGAAATGGGAGATTAAGATACCGACACAGTACAGGTGAGGAGAAACAGAATGACAAACCAACAGGCCGACTACCTCTTTAAAGGCGGACTGGTAATCACTGGCGACGGCATCACCCGGCGAGACGTGCTTGTTAAGGATGGACTCATCCTACGGCTAGGTGATGACCTGAGCAATGAGCCGGCCAGCCGGGTGATCGACGCAACCGGAAAATACGTAATGCCCGGCATCATCGACGCGCACAACCATCCCGTATACGCCGATCGAGTGGACACCTTTTCGGAGAGCGCGGCCTTTGGTGGCGTAACCACGATCGTGCCATTCATTAGAAACAGACGTGACGTTGGATTTGAAGAGACCACAGTGGAATCCATTGAGGCCTTCATGGAAGAGGCCCAACAGGACTCCCGGCTGGACTACGGGATCCACGCAATTCTGGTTGGTGACGACGATGTCGAAAACCAGGTACCCCAGCTCATCAAGATGGGCGTGATCTCTTTCAAGATGTTCATGACCTACCCCAGACGCGGCATAATGATGCCCGACGACAAGATGCTAAAGGCCATGGACATCGCCTCCAACGACGGCGGCATGGCCATGGTGCACGCCGAGAACGGCTACTGCATCGACCATCTGGTAGACAAATCTGTGGCAGAAGGCAGGATCGGAAAAGAGTGGTACGCCCCTTCCCAGCCAAGAATTCTTGAGCTGGAGGCAGCCAATCGCGCGGCCACTTACGCCAGTGTCACTGATTGCCCCCTATACATCGTCCACATAAGCGCCCGGGAGATGCTCAACACTCTGGACCACTTTAAGGGGACCGACCTGCGACTGTACGGCGAGACCTGCCCGCAGTACCTGGACCTGACGAACCAGTCCATGCTGGATCACGGTGCGTTGGCCAAGATCGGCCCGCCTCTCCGCGAGAGGGAAGACAACGAGGCCATGTGGAAAGGCATTAGCACCCGCCTGCTGGACACCATAGCCAGCGATTTCTGCGGCTACAAGAAATCGCAGAAGTATCAGGGCGGCCAAAGCGTGAGCAGTGAGCTTTCCGACGTTCAGGATAGCGACGACCTGAGCATCTTCGAGGCGACCTTTGGAGGCAACTGGTGCGAGCAGATGCTATCGGTGGCCTATCAAGAGGGTGTTAACAATGGGCGAATCTCACTGCCAAGACTGGTACAGGTCATGTGCGAGAACCCGGCCAAGATCTTCGGCCTGTATCCTCGCAAAGGCGCCCTGCTCCCCGGTTCGGATGCCGACATAGTGCTCTTCGACCCCACTCTGAAACACACGCTGAGCGCTGAACACCAGCACACCAACGCCGATTTCACTATGTTTGAAGGTAAAGAAATCCTGGGTAAAGCCATCTTCTCCATGCAGCGAGGCGAGGTGATTATCGAGGATGGCGAGCTGAAACGGCCAAGAGGCAGAGCCCAGTTCCTGCCAGGCAAGAGCGACCTGGCCACCTGGGCACCCAAGGGCCACAGGATTAGCTAGGCCTGATATACTTTGCATAGTCTTAGACATACGCCTAACGGTCGCCAACTAATAGGAAAGTACCTGATATAAGGAGTCCAATAAATGGCACATGTTCATGAAAACGTCAGGCTAACTGAGCTGGCCAGTTGCGCCGGTTGAGCCTCGAAATTCAGTCCTAAGGACTTGTCGCAGGTACTGCGGCAGCTACCAGGTATTACAGACCCCAATCTTCTGGTTGGAATCTCCACCGGAGACGATGCCGCCGTTTATAAGATGAACGACGACATGGCGATTATCTCCACCGTGGACTTCTTCCCGCCTATCGTAGACGACCCGTTCATATTCGGTGAGGTCGCGGTCGCTAACGCCCTCAGTGACGTTTATGCCATGGGTGGCAAGCCGATCTTCGCTCTCAACGTTGTCGCATTCCCGGTGGATCTGCCCCACGAAATACTAGGGGAGATTTTGAAGGGTGGCGCATCGAAGGCTACCGAAGCCGGAGTGATTATCGTCGGAGGCCACACGGTAGACGACAAGGAACCCAAGTACGGCATGGCTGTCACCGGTGTGGTGCG
>CAUZQF010000194.1:0-5156 GCA_963581905.1 Dehalococcoidia bacterium | reverse complement strand
GTGGTGCCTTCCTCGCCCTTGTTCATGCGGTCCAATCTGGTCTCTCGTGACCAGGTGCGCTTTAGGTCGTCGCGCACGTCGTTGTGAAGCCTGCCCATGCCTTCGACTTCAAGCTCCATCTTATCGCCGTCCATCAGGGCGCTCAGCCCGCGATGGTTGGTGCCTGTGGCAATAACGTCCCCCGCCTCCAAGGTGTGTATGGCGGTGATGAACTCGATGACCTGAGGGATCTTGTGGGCCATGTCGTCCGTATTGAATTCCTGCATAAGATTGCCATTAACCCAGAGCTTAATGCCTAGCTTCTGCGGATCAGGAACCTCGTCGGCGGTGACCAGCCAGGGGCCCATAGGGGCGAAGGTCTCTCGTGATTTCATCTGGTAGAAGGCTGGAACACCACGAGCAGATACGTCAATGAAGTTCATGTAGCCGAAGATGTAATCGTAGGCATCGGCGGCCTTTACGTTGGAAGCACGCTTGCTAATGACCAGTCCTAGCTCTGCCTCGTGCTCGAAAATGCTTGCTCCCATGTCTGGCAGAACGATAGTTTCTCCGTCGCCAATTACGCAGTTGGCCGACTTGAGGAAGCCATTCTTGGGGGCGGGCTCGTCGCGGGTGCCGCTCTCCATATAGTTAACGGCCATGCAATCGATGTTATGCGGCTTGGGGACGGGTGAACGCATTTTAACCGACGAGGTCGGCACACCAGAACCCGAGTCGACTGCCGACTGCAGCTTGCCCTTGTACTCATCCCATCTGGTAATCAAGCCAGCCAACAGGTCTTGCGGAGAGATGTGCGGGATGTCGTTAACGACGCCGGACACGTCAACGACCGAGTCACCCTTTACCACTCCCAGAGTGAAGTCATTAAAAAATACCAGTTTCATCTTTATGCTCCCTTCAAATTTGTAGCCTAATCAGTACTCCGACTTAGTCCTTTATTTCCACGACGCGATTTACAAAGAGGCCCGGCGTATGGATGTCATGACTGTCCAACTCTCCGACCTCCACAACCTCGTCCACTTCCATGATAGTCACGTCGGCGGCTGTAGCCATCACACCGTTGAAGTTCCGGGAAGTCCCCCTGTACACAACATTGCCCATAGTATCAGCCTTGTGTCCGCGAAGCAGAGCGAAGTCAGCCTTCAGAGGAAGCTCCAGTACATGCTCCCGTCCATCGAATACACGTACCTCTTTGCCTTCTGCCAACTGCGTGCCGATGCCCGTGGGCGTGTAGAACCCGGCGATGCCAGCCCCGCCTGCCCGAATGCGTTCGGCCAACGTTCCCTGCGGCACCAACTCCAGCTCAACCTTGCCTTCGTTGTATGCCCTCTCGTAAGAGTTTGGTCTTGAAGGCGAAGGCGACACCGGAAAAGACGCAACGACCTTCTTGATCTGCTCGTTGTCCACCAGAATGCCAATGTCCACTGGACGGTCGCCTGGCAGCGTGCCAAAGCCTATGATGCTGGCCAGACCCGCCGTGTTGCTGATGATGGTCAGGTCTTTGGCGCCATGATCACGTAACGCCCTGATGAGATGCTGAGATGTTCCGCCAGGGCCAGCAAACCCATCTACCATCAGGGTTGCGCCGTCGGGAATATCCGCCACAGCCTCTTCGAATGAGGCCACGACCTTGTTGATTGCCATACACGTGGGCTCCTACAAGACAACAAATGCGTGACGTATTATACGAATTCCCTTGTTAAGAAGGAAATAGAGGCCAGCGGGCAGCCAACTGGTATACTCCAGTTGCATTTGAGGCCAGTCGCGTTGGATGAAGGCGTTGCTCATGGACACAATACGATTCATATCTCAGAGCATGGAGCAGGTGCAGTTACGCCTGGTTGTAACCTGCGAGGGCTTATCAAAGGAGCAGGTGCTTTGGAGGCCTATGCCGCGCGCCAACAATATCGGATTCATATTGTGGCACATGGGCAGGGCCGACGACGCACGAGTCACGAGCTTATCTGCGGACCAAAAAGACCTCTGGGAGGCTGATGGCTGGTATCAGAGGTTTGATCAGACTGTGGACTCGCCAGACCTATGAGACCGGCAAGGACTGAGAGAGTTGGTCATTCCCGAGCTAGATGTGCTGCTGGCCTACATTGAAGCTACGCATGAGAGGTACCAGAGCTTCCTGAAGTCGTTCACAGAGGCTGATCTTGATTCGCCGGTCAGCGCATCAGAGCCGCTAATGACGATAGGGGCGGCCCTGCGACACGGCATTACTCATAAGAACAACCACCATGGGCAGATCGACTACATCCGGGGATTGCAGGAAGAGGAGTGGGACCTGCCTCGCGGCACCGGGGTCGTGTTGCAGTACAGGAGCGCCTAAACAGGCATTCGGGAATGACGTGTCCAGACAAGATTTAGACAAATAGCCCTGGCGTTTTGATACGCCAGGGCTATTTTCATGCTCTAAAGGACGGGGAATAATACGCGTTAGCAGGCGTGCCTGACTAGGCCTGTGAGCCTTGGGGCGGCGAGAACACAACCATCACCATCAGGTTTTCCGTTATGTCGTGAAAATTGTGCTCAATACCAGCACCCACGAACACTATAGAACCAGGCTTCACATTATGATCTATGTCAGCCACCTTAATCTTGGCGTGTCCGCTAAGGACGTAATACACCTCATCTTCGGTGTGGGGTTGCTGTTGGTCTTCCTCGCCAATGGGCAACGAATAAATGCCAAGGCTAACGTTGTCGCCCTTGAAGAACTCCAGGTATTTCTCACTCAGGCTCTTCTGCATAGTTATTACGTCTAGAATCTCAAAGCTTTCCATCAATCCCTCTTCGATAGCATCACGCCAGCTTACGATGCTCTGCAGCTAGCGCGTTCTTTGCGCTGCTGCGTAGACTCCCGCGCCGACCCCGACGGAGGAAACCTAACCTTCCGGCAGCCCTGGAGATCAGATCGGCTGCATGAAGCATCTGGTAGCCCAAGTCCTGGGTAGCGCTCAGACCTGCGATGCGACCACTTTCCAGGGCCGCCGCGCCACTCTCCACGCCGGATGAGTCGCCGCAAACATAGAGACCGATAGCGCTGGTACTCATGCGCTTATCGTGGACCGGAACCAGTCCACCAAGGGCCGCCTGCTCACGCAGGACCAGTTCCTCAGGACGCTCCAGATCCATGTTAGGAATTCGTAGACCGGCCAAACACATTACGTCTACATCCAGTCGGAGCACCTCGGACGCAGCATGACGCAGTTCTACTAGTTCTAGACTACCCGTCCCGGATGCCGTTAAAACCTGAGTTGATACCAGAAATTGGACTCCCTGGGCCAGCAAAGGTTCTAGATTGACCTGACTGCCTACTAGCCTGGAGCCCTCTTCGACCACGGCAACCACCTCAGCACCAGCGTCCATCAGGTTCGCGGATATAAGAAGGCCCGCATTGTCCGAACCCACCATGACAATGCGCTTCCCAGGTAGCTTGCCATCGACGTTAAGCATCTCCTGCGCATCGCCGGATAGCATCACTCCCGGCAGCTCAGACCCCGGAAAACTCGGCACCGGCTCGTTGGAACCCATAGACAATATGACTGCTCTGGCCGATATCGCGGGCTTCCCACCAGAAAGAGATGCTGAAAAGCCGCCACCTGAGAGGCTGGTTATAGAGGTAGCCCTGGTGCCCAGACGTATATCCACACCAGCATCCGAAGCCTGATTAACGAGGTTGCGGCAGAAATCCACGCCGTTCTGTCCCTCGAAGATCGACCTGGGCCCCTGTAGAGGCTGCGTCTGGAGGGCAAGGCGTCCTCCCGCCCATGTCGCGCCGTCCACCAGTACGACATCCGCGCCCGCTTGAGCCGCAACGGTAGCCGCGGCTAGTCCGGCAGGGCCAGCGCCCACGACTAGAATATCCAGAACAATCACCTCTGTTACTATCTGCAAAAGTCATGCCCTTGCCATAAGGCAAAGCCATAGTAGCATGGCCGGAATATAAACACAGGAATTACTAAATGAGTGACGATATACGCATCAGACAGGGCACTACATCTGATATAAACCGCATTGCTGAGTTCCAACAGGCTTTGGCCCAGGAATCAGAAGGCAAGACGCTGGACGATGATGTCCTACTGAAAGGCATCCAAAAGATTTTTCAGGACGAGGGTAGGGGATTCTACCTGATGGCGGAGAGCGGCGATCAGGTGGTGGGCGGTCTGATGATCACCTACGAGTGGAGCGATTGGCGTAATGCCAACTTCTGGTGGATACAGAGCGTCTACGTGGATGACCAGTGGCGCAGACAGGGCGTTTACCGCGCATTGTATGACTACGTGTATGATATAGCCCAATCAGGGGATGACATATGCGGTATCCGTTTGTACGTCGAGCGCAATAACACGGTGGCCCAGCAGACGTACAACAGCCTTGGCATGTCCCAGTCCCATTACCACTTATACGAGATCGACTTCGTCCTTTAGAGGGTCTGACAGACTACGAAGAAAGCGGGAGGCACTAATGCTGAGTGAGCAGGCAAAAGCATTTATCGCAGAACATCACAAGGCCGTATTGAATACGTTCCGCAAGAATGGAATGGCCCAGCTGAGCGTCATCGTTGTTGGCCCGTTCGAGGACGGCGCGGCTTTCACAACGACTGCCGACAGGGCCAAGCTGCCCAACCTGAAGCGAGATCCTCGATGCTCTCTTTTGGTCTCGCAGGATAGCTGGTGGGGCTTTCTTGTGCTGGAGGGAAAAGCCAGGGTCATGTCGTCGGACAACACTGACCCTGAGACCCTGAAAATGGCCCTGCGAGACATATATCGCTCAATAGCAGGCGAGCATCCAAACTGGTCCGAATACGATCAGGCTATGGTGGACGAGAAACGCTCGGCGGTGGTTGTGGTACCGGACCATGTCTACGGCACCGCGCTTTAGTAGCGACGAACACGCACGCCGCGTCGTAAAAGAGAGCAGGCATGCAAACAAAAAGTCCGGCTAGCAAATAGGCCATCGGTTAATCACGCAAGATGCGGAGCTGATTCATGACTATTGCTGCAATCATCGTAATCATTATCAGGCTACTAATCCCGCTGACGATCCTACGCTGGCGAATTACTGGCGCCATTGCATCCATGCTGATGGACGCCATAGACGTAGTGCTGGTCGACGTACTGGCCACTGCGTTCAACGAGCCAGGCGGCTTC